>NZ_JAPWHT010000168.1:0-20023 GCF_027270795.1 Streptomyces sp. ActVer | reverse complement strand
CGGAGGCGGCGGCGTACCGGCCGCACCCGCACCACGGGCACCGCGCGGCGGAGCCTGCGCCTTGCTGGTGGCGGCGTCGGCGATGTCACCGGCGTTGGGGGGCAACAGTCGCCCACCCGCACCCGCACCCGGACCGGGAGGCGGCTGCGGTGGATTGGGCCCCGCGGGCGGCTGCGGAGCACCCTGCGGGAACCCGTACGAGGGAGCACCCTGCGCACCGGGAGCACCCGGAGGCGGCGTACCGGGCGCACCGGGCGGCGGTGTGCCGGCGCCGGGCCCCTGCGGATAGCCGTACGAGGAAGGCGCACCGGCGGGCGCACCCGGAGGCGGCGTACCGGCGCCGGGACCCTGCGGATAGCCGTACGAAGAAGGCGCCCCCGGCGGCGGGGTGCCCTGCGCACCAGGCCCGCCCGGACCGGCCGGAGCCCCCGGGCCCTGCGGGAACGCGGGCGGGTTCGGGTCGCCCAGTGCGGGCGCGACGGTCGTGCTCGGGAGCTGGCTGCCGCCCGAGATCAGCCTGGTCTGGGCCCCGGGTGCCGCGCCGGGCTCCGACGGCCTGCCGTCGGCGCCCCCGTCCCCGACGTCCCTTATCTGCGGCGCGTACACGGTCGCGGGCAGCGGCACCGAACGGTCGTCGCCCGACTCGGCGTTGGTGTCGGTCCCCGCCCACGGCGTCGCGTCGGCGGGCACCCCGGAACCGCCCGAGGCCTCCCCGCCGGCGGCGGGCCACGACGTACCGCCACCGGGAGCGGAGGACGCCCCCGGGCCACCACCGGGCCCGGGCAACGTCTCGGGAATCGCCCCTCCGCCCCCGGCCCCTCCATGGGCGGGACCGGCAGAACCGCCGGGCGGAACCGCGTCACTGGCGGCGGCAGCGGCGGGACGGGACCCGGCCCCGTCCGACGCCCTGTCCGGAGTCCTGTCGGACGGACGCGGCGAACCGCTGCCCGACGACCCACCCGACGCCCCGCCCGACGAGCCGCCGGACGGCCGGTCCCGCCGGTCCGGAATACCCATCCGGTCCGCCGCCTCCTGGAGCCACTCCGGCGGCGTCAACAGGAACGACGTCTGGTTGAGGTCGACGCGCGCGGGAGGCGCGGGCGCCGGATCGGGCGCCGCGTCCGGCAGCCCGTACTCCTCCTCGTACCGGCGGATCACCTCGCCCACCGGCAGCGAGGGCCACAGTGTGGCCTCTCCGCTGTCGCGGGCGATGACGAGCCGCTGGGCACCGCCGTCGGACCGCGGTCCTTCGGCCCGGTCCTCGGCCCACACCACGAATCCGAGTTCGAACTCCCGCACCCGCACCTCGCGGTGCTGGTAGCCGGGCACATCCCCGTTGATCCACTCTTCGGCGCGCTCCTGCGCCTGCGCGAAGGTCACCATCGGACGCTCACTCCCCCACCGAAGACACCGCGGACACCGACACAGCCCGCGCGAATCCACCGTCCACCATCAGATTCGCCACGGTCTCCAGCTCGGGCGGATTGCCCGCGAGCCGGGCCAGGAACTGGTCGAAGTCGTCCCCGCAGGGCAGCAGCAGCCGCTGCACACGCTCCGGGGGCGCCCACAGGTCCTGGTCACGGGCGTCGTCGTACGCGCAGAACCACACGGACCCGACGCTGTCGCCCTTGACCTTCACGGCGAGCAGACCGCCCTGGACGAAGCCGACACCCAGGTAGTCCTTGGTGAGGTGGTCCCGCAGACATTTGTTGACGTACACGAGGTCGTTGACGGCGGCCTCGTCGCGCACGGTGAAGAACGGCTGGTCGACCAGCAGTCCCAGCTCGGCGTCGAGCGCGGCCCCCATCGGGGCGCACCCCCCGGCGGCCTTCAGGAACGACCGGTACGCGCCGGGCAGCCGGTACCCGAGGTCCTCCTCGACGCCCAGCACCTGCTGCTCGGTCACCGCGACGGCGGCCTTGGGCAGCCCGAAGTGCGCGGGCCGCGTCTCCTGCAGGGGCCGGGTCCCGCGCTTGTTCTGGTCGACGGCCGCGGTGGCAAGTCCACCGTGGTGACGCAGCAGCGCCTTCACCTCGACCGGCACCAGCTCCAGCCGCCGGGTGCCCGGCACGTGGTGCCAGGTCCAGCCGTGCGGAGTGGCGACGGGCGGGATGGTGTCCCACAGGTCGTGACCGTCCGCGGCCATGGCCGCGTTCGCGGACACGTAGTCCGTCAGCCGAAGTTCGTCGACCCCGAACCCCTCGGGCGGCTCGGCGATCTCCGCAGCGGCACGCGCATAGAACGAGAAGTCGGGATAGCCGCCCTCGTCGACACGTACACCTCTCGGGTGACGCGCCGCCCGGACCGGGTCCGGGAAGTGCACGACCTGCCCGGCATAGGCCGCGTTCGGCGGCGCGGCTTGTTGCCCGAGCCGACCTGTCGTCATGGCGGTTGCCCCCTGCGGCGTTCTGAAGGATCGCGGATATCGACAGCCTATGCGGTTGAACGACACCGGTCACCGGGCCTCCGGTTCCGCACCGGCCAGCGGGACTCCGGTTCCGTGACCTGCCGTCATCGCGCCGTGACGGTGCGGCGAAGACCACGCGTGTCGCGGCGCCCCAGCTTCCGCACCAGCCACGGAGTTTGGCACTCTGTCCGAGCACCGGGGGATGCGGTAAGGGGAGGAAACAGGACGATGAACTCAACGCAGACAGGCAGGTCTGGTGACCCCAGAGTGGGCTGGAGCAACACCGATGCTCCCGTCACGCCCACACTCCTCCACCGCCGTGACGGCATACTTCCGACCATCGCCGCCGCCCTGTCCGTACGGGGCGCCACGCTCACCGGCACGGCGGGCCGGGGCGACCAGCCGCCGCCGCTCCACCCGCTCGTCCGGGACTTCCTCGACACACTGACGAGCGGACAGCGCGACCGCTTCACCGGCCGCTGCGCCGAAGTGATCCTCATCTCCCGCCACATCACGGCGGTGGACGCGGACCGTTCCAAACGGGCCGCCCGCAAACCCATGACCAACGGAGAGGCCCGCAAGTCCCTCAAGCAGGCCAAACTCACCGCCCGCCGCATCCGCGAGGACGGCGACCCGCTGCACGGCAGTTTCGCGCCGCCCTGCCGCTCCTGCACCGCGCTCAGCGCCCACTTCGGCGTACGCATCGTCGACCCGACGGCACCGGAGGACTGAGAAACCCCTCTTCCCCCACACAGGGCGTCACCGGCGCCCCTTGCCGAAGCCGCCGAACCACAAGCCGCGGCAGCTCAGACGAACGCGAAGGCCCGATGCACACCGACCGCACCTCCCCCTCCCCCACACCGACCTCGACCCGGTTCTCCGCCGTGGTCGACGCCGCGCTGCGCGCCGCGGGATGGCAGCCGGGCCGGTGGGACATAAGGCAGGCCGAGATCTGGGCCGACGCCCTGCGCAGCCACGAGTCCCCGGCCGGTCACCGCCACTCCGTGTTCCCGGCGGCGGTCGAGGCCTGGGCGGAGTTCGGCGGTCTCCACATCCCCGCCACGGCCCCCGGCCGCCAGATCGCCCCGACGCCTCTGCACCTGGACCCCCTGCACGGCCTCCACATGGCCCGTACGCTCGTGGACCTGGGCAGAGCCCTGGACAGCGAAGTGGCCCCGCTGGGCGAGGAGTCCGACACCAGAGCCCTGCTCGCCATCGACGCGGAGGGCCGCACCTACACCCTCGACCACACGGGCGACTGGTACCTGGGCGCCACCATCGACCAGGCCCTGACCACACTCGTCTCGGGCCTGGAACCGGAACGCCTGACGGCCGGCTGAACGGGCACGGGCTCTCCGGGACCGGCCCCGACGGGCCTCGTGGCGGCGGGACTCACCCCGGACCGGCTCACGCCACCCCGAACGGGCCCACCTCGAACCGGCTCAAGCCACCCAGGACCGGCTCACGCCAGGACGGCGGCGCTCACGCCTCCGCAGGGATGACCGCCGAGACCCGAAACCCACCGGCGTCGGTGGGGCCGGACACGAACACGCCCCCGAGTCCCAGGACCCGCTCCTTCATCCCCACAAGGCCGTTCCCCCCGCTGGGCAGCCGCGCGTCGGACGCGGCACCGGGCTCGGGCGGGGGGCCGTTCTCCACCTGCATGGCGATCTCGGCCCCGCGGTGCGCGACCCGCACCCGGGTCTTCGCCCCCGCCGCATGCTTGTGGACGTTGGTCAGCGCCTCCTGCACCACGCGATAGGCGGTCTGCTCCACCAGGGCCGCATAGCCCCGCGCGTCCCCCTCCACGAACAGCTCGACGACCATCCCCGCGGCGGCGGACTGCCCCACCAGCTCCTGGAGATCGTCGAGGCAGGGTCCGTCCCCCGTCTCCTCGTCCACGGCCCGGGACGCCGCGGCGGCGGCCGCGACCCCCACCGCGGCGAGCGGCACGGTCTGCATCCGCACGGAGGAACCCCCGTAACCCCCCTCGCCCGTACGCAGCACCCCGAGCATCTCCCGCAGCTCGGTCAGCGCCTGCCGACCCATGTCGCCCACGAGCGAGGCGTTCTTGACGGCCTTCTCGGGGTCCTTGCGCGCCACGGCCTGCAGAGCCGCCGCGTGCACGACCATCAGACTCACCCGGTGCGCGACGACGTCGTGCATCTCGCGGGCGATCCGGGTCCGCTCCTCGTTGCGCGCCCACTCCGCCCGCTCCTCGGCCCGCTCGGCCAGCAGCTGCAACTCCCGCTCCAGGGAGTCGGCCCGCTCGCGCAGACTCTCCATCAGCCGCCGCCTGGCCCCCACGTACAACCCGAGCAGGATCGGCGGCGCGGTCATCCCGAGCGAGGTGGTGATGGACACGAACGGCACGAACCAGTCGCCCACCATCTGCAGGTCGCCCCGCACCATCCCCTGGTGCGCGCGCACGTACGTGACGATGAGCATGCCCACCATCGACATACCGGCCAGCGCCCCGATGATCCGCCGGGGCATCTCGGACGCGGCGAGCGTGTAGAGCCCGACGAGCCCCATCAGGAACCCCATCTGGGCCGGTGTGATGGCGATCGACACCAGCACCACGGCGATGGGCCACCGCCTCCGGAACAACAGCACGGACCCGGCGAGGGCCCCGAACACCATCCCGGCGGGCACCGGCACGCCCGCCGCGTCCGCGAACGGATACCCCTCGATCGCACACTCCACGGCGGACACCAGCGCGAGGCTCCCGTCGAGCACCGCGCTGCGCCACCTCGCCCACCACCACGGCCCGGTCAGGGTCGCGGTGTGGTCTTCCCCCGTCGTGGTCATGCCTCCAGCCTACGGTCGCCCCCCGCCGCTTTTCCGGTGAGTTTCGCGTACTGGCCTACACCACTCAACGTAATCGAACAGACGCGAAACCGACCAGAATCCCTCGAACTGCTGAATCGCCCACCGTTCGACCCCGGAAGCCCCCATTCCGCCTGGACGGTATGCCTATGGCACACGCACACAGCACGTACGGGGACTTCGAGGACCTACGACAGCAGGCCGTCACCCTGCGCCGGGAGGGCCTCAGCCGCCGCCAGATCCGCGACCGGCTCCACGTCCACAACAACGACATCCTCAACCGCCTCCTGGAAGGCGAACCGGCCCCCGAGTGGACCAAGCGCCCGAACGCGAAGGACGACCTCCGCGCGCAGGCCCGGAAACTGCGACTCCAGGGCTGGACGTACGACCGGATCCAGGTCGAGCTGGGGTGCTCGAAGAGTTCGATCTCGCTGTGGGTTCGGGATCTACCAAAGCCGGAGCGACGAGATCCTTCTGAGCAGGCGAAGCTCGCGGGGCGAAAGCGGTGGGAGCACGAGCTCGCCATCCGTGACCAGGAACGGCAGCGCACCAAGACTGCAGCCGCGCAGGAGATCGGCACAATGAGCGATCGAGAGCTGTTCATGACCGGTGTTGCTCTGTACTGGGCGGAAGGCGGCAAGGACAAACCGTACGACCGCCGCGAGAGCGTCACCTTCGTCAACAGCGATCCGGGCGTGATCAATGTCTACCTGGCCTGGCTCGACCTCCTTGGGGTCGAGCGGGGGTGCCTCCGATACGCCGTCATGATCCACGAGACGGCGGATGTGGGAGGTGCCGAACGGTACTGGGCCGACCTCGTCGGGGCCGACCGCTCCGCGTTCAACAGGACGACCATCAAGAAGCACAACCCCAAGACAGTGCGCAAGAACGTCGGCGATTCGTACAGGGGCTGCCTCGTGGTCAAAGTCCTGAAGGGTGCCCACTTGTACCGTCGCATCGAAGGCTGGTGGTCTGGCATCGTGGTGGAGGCCAAGCGGCGAACCGCGTAGGCTGCATTCCGTAATCCCCCGTGGTGTAATCGGCAACACACTCCGCTTTGGACGGTGTATTTCAGGTTCGAGTCCTGGCGGGGGAGCAATGCTCAGTTCGGGTCCTGACGACACCGTCAGGACCCACTCACATTTCCCCCTCACAACGCCCCGGTATCCTGCGGATGTCCACCCCCCAAAGGCACCCCAGCCATCCGAAGCCGAAGGGCATCCCCGTGAGCGCCAACCGCCCGGCAGCCGTCGTCGTTCTTGCAGCGGGTGAGGGCACCCGTATGAAGTCGGCCACACCCAAGGTCCTGCACGACATCTGTGGCCGTTCCCTCGTCGGCCATGTACTCGCCGCCGCACGCGAGTTGGAGCCCGAGCATCTGGTGGTCGTCGTGGGCCACGCCCGCGAGAAGGTCACCGCGCACCTCGCCGACACCGCTCCGGGTGTACGGACCGCCGTGCAGGCCGAGCAGAACGGCACCGGTCACGCCGTGCGGATGGCCCTGGAGGAGCTCGGCGGCGGCATCGACGGAACCGTCGTGGTCGTCTGCGGGGACACACCCCTCCTCAGCGGCGGGACCCTGCGCGACCTCGCCGCCAACCACACCACCGACGGCAACGCGGTCACCGTGCTCACCGCCGAGGTCCCGGACGCCACCGGCTACGGCCGCATCGTGCGCGACGGCGTCTCCGGCGCGGTCACCGCGATCGTCGAGCACAAGGACGCCTCGGAGTCCCAGCGCGCGATCCGCGAGATCAACTCCGGTGTCTTCGCCTTCGACGGACAGCTCCTCGCGGACGCGCTCGGCAAGGTCCGCACCGACAACAGCCAGGGCGAGGAGTACCTCACGGACGTCCTCGGCATCCTCCGCGAGGCCGGGCACCGCGTCGGCGCCTCCGTGGCGGGCGACCACCGCGAGATCGCCGGCATCAACAACCGCGTCCAGCTCTCCGAGGCCCGCCGCATCCTCAACGACCGGCTGCTGGAGCGGGCGATGCTCGCCGGCGTCACCGTCGTCGACCCCGCCTCCACCTGGATCGACGTCACCGTCACCTTCGAGCAGGACGCGATCGTGCACCCCGGCACCCAGCTCCAGGGCGCCACGCACCTCGCCGAGGGCGCCGAGGTCGGCCCCAACTCCCGCCTGAAGGACACCAGGGTGGGCGCGGGCGCCCGTATCGACAACACGGTCTCCGACGGCGCCGAGGTCGGCCCCCGGGCGAGCGTGGGTCCGTACGCGTATCTCCGTCCCGGCACCCGCCTCGGGCTGAAGGCCAAGGTGGGTACGTACGTGGAGACGAAGAACGCCTCGATCGGCGAGGGCACGAAGGTGCCGCACCTCTCGTACGTGGGCGACGCGACGATCGGCGAGTACACGAACATCGGCGCCGCGAGCGTCTTCGTGAACTACGACGGCGAGGCCAAGCACCACACCACGGTCGGCTCGCACTGCAAGACGGGTTCGGACAACATGTTTGTGGCGCCTGTCACGGTCGGGGACGGTTCCTACACCGCCGCGGGCTCCGTCATCACCAAGGACGTGCCGCCCGGTTCGCTGGCCGTCGCCCGGGGCCAGCAGCGGAATATCGAGGGCTGGGTGGCCCGCAAGCGTCCTGGTAGCGCGGCCGCGAAGGCGGCGGAGGCGGCTGCCCGGGAGTCGGCCGACGAAAGCTGACCGGAAAGCGGTGGGTCGGACTCGGCGTACCGTGATAGATGCACACCCGCACACCCAGCTGGGACCGCATCTGAGAACACATCTCAACATCCAGCTGAGACACCTCTGAGGAGACAGTGCTGTGACCGGGATCAAGACGACCGGCGAGAAGAAGATGATGTTCTTCTCCGGCCGCGCCCACCCCGAGCTTGCCGAGGAGGTCGCCCACCAGCTGGGTGTCGGGGTCGTCCCGACGAAGGCCTTCGACTTCGCCAACGGCGAGATCTACGTCCGCTACGAGGAGTCGGCCCGCGGCGCCGACTGCTTCCTCATCCAGAGCCACACCGCTCCGATCAACAAATGGATCATGGAGCAGCTCATCATGATCGATGCTCTGAAGCGGGCCTCCGCCCGGAGCATCACCGTGATCATGCCGTTCTACGGTTACGCCCGGCAGGACAAGAAGCACCGCGGACGTGAACCCATCTCGGCCCGTCTGATCGCCGACATGATGAAGACGGCGGGCGCCGACCGCCTCCTGACGGTCGATCTGCACACCGACCAGATCCAGGGATTCTTCGACGGTCCGGTGGATCATCTGTTCTCGCTGCCGCTGCTCGCGGACTACGTGGGCCACAAGGTGGACCGCTCCAAGCTCACGGTCGTCTCGCCGGACGCCGGCCGCGTGCGCGTGGCCGACCGCTGGTGCGACCGCCTGGGCGCGCCCCTCGCGATCGTGCACAAGCGCCGCGACAAGGACGTCGCGAACCAGGTCACGGTCCACGAGGTCGTCGGTGACGTCGAGGGCCGGGTCTGTGTCCTGGTCGACGACATGATCGACACCGGTGGCACGATCTGCGCCGCCGCGGACGCGCTGTTCGCGCACGGCGCGGAGGACGTCATCGTGACGGCCACGCACGGTGTGCTCTCCGGTCCGGCCGCCGACCGGCTGAAGAACTCCAAGGTCAGCGAGTTCATCTTCACGGACACGCTGCCCACCCCGGGCGAGCTGGAGCTCGACAAGATCACCGTGCTGTCGATCGCGCCGACGATCGCCAACGCGGTGCGCGAGGTCTTCGAGGACGGCTCGGTGACCAGCCTGTTCGACGAGTAGCCGAGAAGCAGGTCCACCGGTCCCGCCGGGCCGCGTAGATCGATTTCTTGTACGGCCTCCCCGCCCCGTAAACTGTCACAGTTGCTCGGCGAGGGAGGCCGCACTCTTTGGTGCGGCGGTCCGTTATCGACGCGCTCTTCGTAGCAGGCCGATGTTTTGGCCGGGTGACCACCATCCCCATATCTACGAGGAGTGACCATGGCCGACGTCAAGATCGCCGCCGAGACCCGCACCGAGTTCGGCAAGGGTGCCGCCCGCCGCATCCGCCGTGAGAACAAGGTTCCCGCGGTCGTCTACGGCCACGGCGCCGACCCCGTCCACATCACGCTGCCGGGCCACGAGCTGCAGCTCGCCCTGCGCACCCCGAACGTCCTGCTCACCCTGGACATCGAGGGCAGGACCGAGCTGGCGATCCCGAAGGCCGTCCAGCGCGACGCCATCAAGGGCTTCCTGGAGCACGTCGACCTGCTCACCGTGAAGCGCGGCGAGAAGGTCACCGTCGAGGTCTACGTCCACACCGAGGGCGAGCTGGCCCCGGGCGCCTTCCTGCTCGAGCACGTGCTGAGCACGCTGACGGTCGAGGCCGAGGCCACGCACATCCCCGAGTCGGTCACCGTGTCCATCGCGGGCCTGGAGGCCGGTGCCTCCATCCTCGCCAAGGACATCCCGCTCCCCGAGGGCACCACGCTGGTCATCGACGAGGACGCCGTCGTGCTCCAGGTCCTGGCCGCCCAGGCGGAGGAGCCCACCGAGGACGCCGCGGCCGACGCGGCCGCCGAGGCCTGATCCCGCACCGGATCACCGTGCACCGGCCGCCGCTCCCGAGGGGGCGGCGGCCGGTGCGTGTCCCTGATCCGGACAGCCCGCCGATCGAGGACCCATGGGAGACACGGACGTGACCACGGAACCAGGCGCCCCCTGGCTCATCGTGGGGCTCGGCAACCCCGGCCCCGAGTACGCCAGGAACCGCCACAACGTGGGCTTCATGGTGGCCGACCTCCTCGCCGAGCGGATCGGCGGGAAGTTCAAGCGGGCCGGCAAGGCGCAGGCCCAGGTGATCGAGGGCCGTATCGGTCCGCCCGGACCGGCGAACCGCCGGGTGATCCTGGCCAAGCCGATGTCGTACATGAACCTGTCAGGCGGCCCGGTCACGGCCCTGCGCGACTTCTACAAGGTGCCGACGGCGAACATCGTCGCCGTCCACGACGAACTCGACATCGACTACGGCGTCCTGCGGCTGAAGCTCGGCGGCGGCGACAACGGCCACAACGGTCTGAAGTCGATGACGAAGGCGATGGGCCCGGACTACCACCGCGTCCGTTTCGGCATCGGCCGCCCGCCGGGCCGAATGCAGGTCGCCGACTTCGTCCTGAAGGACTTCTCCGCGGCGGAGCGCAAGGAGCTGGACTACTTCGTGGACCGCGCGTCGGACGCGGTGGAGGCTCTGGTGATCGAGGGCCTGGAGCGGGCCCAGTCGACGTACAACTCCTGAGAGCTTTCCGGCCAGGTCGCCGAGACCGTACGAGAGGTCCGCGGCAAAAGGTCCGTACAACGCGGGACTTGTCACCCCACGGAGTCCCACTGGAGTTGACCGAGCGCAGGGCCATGGCCAAGGATCGCCGCCATGCCTGCCCTCGCCTCCCGTCAGAACGCGGTCGTGGTGCTCCGGTTCGGGCAGCTCGCGGCGATGGGTACGGTCGCGGCGCTGATCCTGATCGCGGGCGTCTGGGCCTCCTGGGGCACCGCCCAGCACGTGATGCTCACCAAGGGCCGTGAGCGCGGCACGATGACGGTCGCGCGATGTGCCGACGACCGCTGCACAGGTCCGTACCGGCCGCTGTCGGACGGGTCCACCGCCCGCGACCGGGTCGTCCTCGACAGCGAGGTCGCGGTCGACAA
This sequence comes from Streptomyces sp. ActVer, assembly GCF_027270795.1. Classification (NCBI taxonomy): domain Bacteria; kingdom Bacillati; phylum Actinomycetota; class Actinomycetes; order Kitasatosporales; family Streptomycetaceae; genus Streptomyces; species Streptomyces sp. ActVer. The sequence continues at coordinate 9,121 of NZ_JAPWHT010000168.1, read as the reverse complement.
GGGCCGCACCTACACGGTCGCCGTGAAGCCCGGCAGCGACGAGGTCGTACGCACGGGCACCGGCGGACTCCTCTACGCCTGGGCCCCACTCGGCGGCGCACTGCTGCTCGCGTCGATGGTGGTAGCGGGCGGCCTGCGCCTGCCCCGCCTCGCCTGGGCCTTCGGCGGCGCGGGCCTGACACTGCTCACGGCGGCGTTCATTGCGCTCTGAGGCCGGCGCAGTCCCGCGCCCAAGAGGCGCCCCAAAGGGGCGCGGGGAACTGCGCGACCAGCCCCCACGCCCCCGCAGACAACACACTGCCCTCCCTGCGGAGCACCTCCAGACGGGTCAGCCGGTGTTGCGCAAGCCTGCCGCAACCCCGTTGACCGTCAGAAGCAGCGCCCGGGACAGCAGCGGGTCGGCCTCCTCGCCGGCGGCAGCCGCATCACGCTGCCGCTTCAGCAGAGCGACCTGAAGGTACGAGATCGGGTCCAGATAGGCATCACGGATGGTGAAGGTCTGCTTCAACACCGGGTGGGCATCGAGAAGCCCCGGCTCACCGGTGATGCGCAGCACCTCGCGCACGGTCAGCTCGTGCTCGGCCCGGATGGTCTCGAAGACGTGCTTCAGCTCGTCCGGGACGAGCGTGTCGACGTAGTGCCCGGCGATCCGCAGGTCCGTCTTCGCCAGCGTCATCTCGACGTTGGAGAGGAAGTTGCGGAAGAAGTGCCACTGCTCGTGCATCTCCTCCAGCACGCTGTCGAGACCGGCCTCACGCAAGGCCTTCAGACCGGAGCCGACACCGAACCAGCCGGGCACGATCTGCCGGGACTGGGTCCAGCCGAACACCCACGGAATGGCGCGCAGACCGTCGAGCGAGACGCCCGAGCCGGGGCGGCGGGAGGGCCGCGAGCCCAGGTGCAGGTCGGCGAGCTGGTCCACCGGCGTGGAGGCGAGGAAGTACGTCGGAAGGTCCGGGTCCTCGACCAGCCTGCGGTAGGCCGCGTGGGCGGCGTCGCTGACCACGTCCATGGCCGCGTCCCAGCGGGCGAGCGCCTCGTCGGACTGGCGGGGCGCGGTGTGCAGGGCGGACGCCTGCAGCGTGGCCGCGACCGTCAGCTCCAGGTTCTCCCGCGCCAGCGACGGCACGAGGTACTTGTCGGAGATGACCTCGCCCTGCTCGGTCACCTTGATCTCGCCCTCCAGCGTGCCCCAGGGCTGCGCGAGGATCGCGTCGTGCGAGGGCCCGCCGCCACGCCCCACCGTGCCGCCACGGCCGTGGAAGAGCCGCAGCCGTACGCCGTACCGGTGGGCCACGTCGCGCAGCCGCCGCTGCGCCCGGTGGATCTCCCACTGCGAGGTCGTGATGCCGCCGAACTTCGACGAGTCGGAGTACCCGAGCATGACCTCCTGGACATCGCCCCGAAGCGCCACGAGCCGCCGGTAGGACGGGTCGGACAGCATGTCCTCCAGGATCGTGTCCGCGGCCTTGAGCTCGTCCGTCGTCTCCAGCAGCGGCACGATGCCGATCTTCGCCCAGCCGGCGTGCAGATCGATCAGCCCGGCCTCGCGGGCCAGCACCGCCGCGGCGAACACGTCGTCCGCGCCCTGGCACATCGAGATGATGTACGACTCGATCACCTCGGGCCCGAAGACGCCGAGGGCCCGCTTCACGGTCTCGAAGACGCCGAGGGTCTTCTCCCCGGCCGCGTCGAGCGGTGCCGGGGTGGGCCCGAGCGGCCGCCGGGACCGCAGCTCCTTGGCGAGCAGCTTGTGCCGGTACTCGCGCGGCATGTCCTCGTACCGCCACGACTCCTCGCCGAGCCGGTCGAAAAGCTGCCCGAGCGCCTGGTGGTGGGCGTCCGCGTGCTCCCGTACGTCCATGGTGGCGAGCTGGAGGCCGAAGGCGGCGAGCGTGCGGATCGTACGGTTCATGCGGCCGTCGGCGAACAGCGCGCCCCGGTGCTCGCGCAGCGAACTCTGGACGAGGGTCAGGTCCTTGAGCAGCTCGGCGGTGCCGAGGTAGTCCCGGCCGTCCTCGTGCGCGGTGCCCTTGGCGAGGCGCTGCTTGGTGTTCTCCAGCTTCTGCCGGATGCAGGTGGCCTTGAGCCGGTAGGGCTCCTCGGCGTTGAGGCGCTTGTAGCGGGGGCTGATCTCCGGAAGCAGCTCCAGATCGGCGCGGAGCGAGGCGAGCAGCTCCTCGGTGGCACCGGTGTAGCGGATGGAGTTCGACAGGAAGCCGCGCAGCTCGTCGATCAGCTCCAGCGCGTCGTTGATGCCGTGCTCGTGCTGGAGGATCAGGACGTCCCAGGTGACCTGCGGGGTCACGTTCGGGTTGCCGTCGCGGTCGCCGCCGATCCAGGTACCGAAGGTGAGGGGCCGGGTCTCGTCGGGCAGCGTGACACCGACGCGCTCCAGCTCCGCGGTCAGGTCCTCCAGCACGTCCCCGACGGCGCCGGCGTGCAGCTCGTCCAGGTAGTAGATGGCGTTGCGGGCCTCGTCGGCGGGCTCGGGACGCACCACGCGCAGCTCGTCCGTCTGCCACACGAGGTCGATGTTCTCGGCCAGACGGGTGTCGTAGCGACGCCGGTCCGCCTCGATGACGGGGGTCTCCAGCAGGGCGGCGATCCGGCGCAGCTTGTTGAGGACGGAGCGCCTGGCCGCCTCGGTGGGGTGCGCCGTGAAGACCGGGCGGACGTTCAGGTGCTGCACGGTCGCGCGCAGGTGCTCGGGGTCGGCGTCCTTGAGCCGGTCCGCCGTGCGGGCGAGCAGTCCGCCCTCGGCGGCCCGCCTGGCGCGCAGCTCGCGGCCGCGGTGCACCTGCTCGGTGACGTTGGCCAGGTGGAAGTAGGTCGAGAAGGCGCGGACCAGCTTGGCCGCGGTCTCCAGTTCCGTGCCGCGCAGCAGCTCGGCGGCGGCTTCACCGTCCTCGCGGGTGAGGCGGCGGACCTTCTCGACCAGTTCCAGAAGCTCGGGCCCCTCCTGACGTACGAGGGTCTCGCCCAGCAGATCGCCCAGGCGGCGGATGTCGGCGCGCAGCTCACTGCCGGTTGTCGTGGTCTGGTCGTCGGCACTGCTCACAGGTGCGGCTCCTTGCAGTGATCAGGAGGTGCGTCGCGAAGCGACTCTTTGGAAGGGCGGTGGTGGGCGACGGGTGGGATCGTCTGAGAGGGGAACCCGTCACCCGGGCGGCGGGCGCGCATCGGCGACGGGGCATCCGGGAATGAAACAGAGCGGACCGCGCTGTCCGACCGACCTTAAGGATAGGTGTCCATACGGACGCGCAGTCTCTCGGGCTCTTGCCGCCGGGCGAGGCACTGCCATACTTACGACGCCGTAGGTTACGGAACCGTAGGCGCGGTTTCCGGCAACCCGGCAGGCGCGATTACCGGCCACTCTCACAACCCTCGACCCCACAGGGGACGCTCCCATGACCACGAGTTCCGATGTGATCGATGACGCCCCCGAGGCGAACAACGACGACACCACACTCCGCTCCGCCACGCTGGGCGGCGAGCAGAAGCGCTCGATCGAGCAGATCACCCTTCTCCTCTTCATCACCGTCCCCTTCCTCGCGGTCCTCGCGGCGGTGCCGCTGGCCTGGGGCTGGGGTGTGAGCTGGCTCGACCTCGGCCTGCTGGTCTTCTTCTACTACCTCGGCTGCCACGGCATCACGATCGGCTTCCACCGCTACTTCACGCACGGCGCCTTCAAGGCAAAACGCCCCCTTCGCATCGCCCTCGCGATCGCGGGCTCGATGGCCGTCGAGGGCCCGCTGGTCCGCTGGGTGGCCGACCACCGCAAGCACCACAAGTACTCCGACGCCGAGGGCGACCCCCACTCGCCGTGGCGTTTCGGCGAGACGGTCCCGGCGCTGATGAAGGGCCTGTGGTGGGCCCACATCGCCTGGATGTTCGACGAGGAGCAGACACCGCAGGACAAGTACGCGCCGGACCTGATCAAGGACAAGGCGATCCGCACGATCTCGCGCCAGTTCCTCCTCTGGGCCGGGCTCTCCCTCATGCTCCCGGCGCTGATCGGCGGCCTGGTGACGATGTCCTGGTGGGGCGCGTTCACGGGCTTCTTCTGGGGCTCGCTCGTCCGGGTGGCGCTGCTGCACCACGTCACCTGGTCGATCAACTCGATCTGCCACGCGGTGGGCAAGCGCCCCTTCAAGTCGCGTGACCGCTCGGGCAACGTGTGGTGGCTGGCGGTCCTCTCCTGCGGAGAGTCGTGGCACAACCTCCACCACGCCGATCCCACCTCCGCCCGGCACGGCGTGGAGCGCGGCCAGGTGGATTCCTCGGCCCGCCTCATCCGCTGGTTCGAGCAGTTCGGCTGGGCGTACGACGTGCGCTGGCCGTCACGCTCGCGTATCGATTCCCGTCGCAACCCGGACGGGAAGGGCTCCCGACGCAAGGCGGAGGCCGCCGAACCGGCATGATTGACGGCGTGGCCGACTCCAGCACACCCAGCAATGAAAAGCCGCGGCGCGCCCGCCGCACCCGGATGACCGGTGCGGAGCGGCGGGCCCAGTTGCTGGAGATCGGCCGCACCCTCTTCGCCCAGAAGGGCTTCGAGGCGACATCGGTGGAGGAGATCGCGGCAAAGGCCGGCGTCTCCAAACCGGTGGTCTACGAGCACTTCGGCGGCAAGGAAGGCCTGTACGCGGTAGTGGTGGACCGCGAGATGCGCCGCCTGCTGGACGGCGTAACAAGCTCACTCACCGCGGGCCACCCACGCGAACTCTGCGAACAAGCAGCCTTCGCCCTCCTCGACTACATCGAGGAGTACACGGACGGCTTCCGCATCCTGGTCCGCGACTCCCCCATCCCCCAGTCCACAGGCTCCTTCGCCTCCCTGATCTCGGACATCGCGACGCAGGTGGAGGACATCCTCGGCCGCGAGTTCAAACGCCGAGGCTTCGACCCGAAACTCGCCCCGCTCTACGCCCAGGCCCTCGTCGGCATGGTCGCCCTCACCGGCCAGTGGTGGCTCGACGTCCGCCGCCCCAAAAAGGCCGAGGTAGCAGCCCACCTCGTAAACCTCGCCTGGCACGGCCTGGACGGCCTGGAAGCGAAGCCCCGCCTGATAGGGCGCCGCAAGGCCTAGCAGCCTCTACGCCGGGAATGGCCGGGTCCGCACGCCTTCCCCCCGAAAGAGGTAAACCAAGAGAGCACAAGGTCAACCTTGTGGTACCAATGGGTCCATGACCGAGATTGCGATCAGTGCGGCCCGCTCCCAGCTCGGCGATCTGGTCCGCCGGGCCGCTCACGGCCGCGAGACCATCGCCCTCACGGACCACGGTCACGTAGCCGCGCTATTGGTCTCTCCGCAGGTGATAGAGGATCTCGAAGACGCCCTCGCGGTCGCGGACTACCAGCGCCGCAAGGCCGAGGGAACGCTCGAAGAGGGCATCCCCCACGAGGAAGTCGGGCGCATTCTGGGGCTGCGTCCGTGACCTACCGCATCATCTGGGAGCCGAGCGCCACGAACGCGGCCGTGCGGTTCCTCAAGGACGACCCCACAGGGCTCGCCACCGTCTACGAAACCGTCGACGAGCTCGCCAAGGTCCCGCGCCCCTCCAACTCCACCGCATACGGCCCCAACATCCGGCGCCTTCGGGTCGACAATTGCCGCGTCCTCTACCTGATCGACGAGAGCGTGATCCGCATCCTCATCACCCATCTGGGCCGCACGCCCTGAGGATCGGCTCCAGGAACTCCAGCCGGTTGCCCACCGGGTCCTCGGAGTAGAAGCGGCGGTGCCCCGGGAGGCTGTCATCCCAGGTGACCGCCGCTCCCTGCGCGGCGAGACGCGCCGCGTACGCCTCGATCCCCGTCACCCGCAGCCCCGGGTGGGCCTTCTTCGCGGGCCTGAAGTCGGACTCGATGCCCAGGTGGAGCTGGACCGCTCCCACCCGGAACCAGCAGCCACCGCGCGCCGCGAGCACCACCGGCTTGGAGATCTCCGTCATACCGAGGACATCGACGTAGTACGCGCGCAGGGCGTCCTCGGCCCCCGGCGGGGCGGCGAGCTGAACGTGGTCGACGGCGGCAAGCATCCCGTCAGACAGCCTTCCGGGCCACCACAAACAACCGCCGAAACGGAAGCACCGTCCCGTACGGAGCCGTCGGATACGCCTTGCGGAGCAGGTCGCGGTACTCGCCCACGAAGGCGTCCCGGGCCTCCGGGTCGCCCGCGAGGGCGGTGAGAGCGGGCCGCAACCCCGTGCCCTTGGACCAGTCGAGTACCGCGTCCTCCCCCTCCAGGAGCTGCATGTAGGTCGTCTCCCAGACATCCACCGCGCACCCCAGACGGGCCAGCCGGTCCAGGTAGAGGACCGGCGGATGGACGGAGTCCCTGTGGCGGAGGACGCCATCCAGGCGGCCCTTCCAACGAGCCGACGCGGCGAGCTCACGCATCAGCGCATGCAGAGGCGCATCGATGTTGTTCGGAACCTGGAAGGCGAAGGTCCCGCCGGGAGCCACCGCGTCGAGCCAGCCTGGCAAGGCGTCCAGATGCCCCGGCACCCACTGCAGCGCCGCGTTCGAGGCGATCAGGTCGTACGTCTCCGCGGGCACCCAGTCCGTGAGGTCCGCGTGGGCGAAGTCCAGCCGCCCACCCCCCGCCGTGGGGCCCGCGTGCTCGCCCGTCCTGGCCAGCATCTCCGCGGAGTTGTCGTACCCCGTGATGTACGCGCCAGGCCACCGCTCGGCGAGCTGCACGGTCACGTTGCCGGGCCCGCAGCCCAGGTCGGCGACGCGGGCCGGATCGCCGGGCAGCGTCGGCACCCGGGCGAGAAGCTCAGCGAAGGGCCGCGCGCGATGCTCCGCATGGCGCAGATACTGGCCCGGATCCCAGGTGGGTGTGGTGGTGGCAGGCATGAGGCCTCCTCGAAGTCACGACCGACGCCGCACCCGACGTCCCGAAGAAACCCCAGCCTCACACCCCAGCTATCTCGACGTCAAGAGACTTCACGTCAAGAGACTTCATGTCGACACAACCACTACACTGATCGCCATGGAGGACGAGGTCGATCGGCTGGTCGCTGCGTGGCGCCGGGAGCGCCCTGACCTCGACGTGGAACCGCTCGAGGTACTCAGCCGCGTGAGCAGGCTCGCCAGGCACCTGGACCGCGCACGCCGGATCGCGTTCGCCGAGCACGCCCTGGAGCCCTGGGAGTTCGACGTCCTGACGGCGCTGAGGCGCGCGGGAACCCCGTACCAACTCTCCCCCGGCCAACTGCTCACCCAGACACTCGTCACCTCGGGCACGATGACGAACCGCATCGACCGGCTCGCGAAAAAGGGCCTGGTCGAACGCCTCCCCGACCCCAGCGACCGCCGCGGCGTACTCGTACGGCTCACCGAGGACGGCCGCGACCGCGCGGACCAGGCACTGGCCGGACTCCTCGACCAGGAACGCGCGATCCTGGCGGAACTCAGCAGGGCCCAGCGCGGCGAACTCGCCGGGCTGCTACGCCAGTTGACCGCCCCGTTCGACAACATCCCCGGCTAGGTCGACGGGCCCGACCCCGGCCCGGCGCGCGAGCGCAACGGCGGCGAGGGTCGAGTGCACGCCGAGCTTCCCCAGCACGTTCTGCATGTGCGTACGGACGGTGTGCGGCGAGAGGAACAGCCGCTCGGCGACGGCCTTGCGCCCCAGCCCCGCGACCATGCACCGCAGCACTTCCCGCTCCCGCGGAGTCAGCGACTCCACCAGCCGCTCGCTCTCCGTACGGTGTTTCCGCGCGGCCGTCAGCTCACGCAGGACGCCGGTGAGCAGCGCGGGCGGCAGATGCGTCTCGTCCCGCAGCACGCCCCGTATGACGGTGAGCAGCCGCGACAGCGAGCAGTCCTTGGCGACCCAGCCCGAGGCACCGGCCTGCAGGGCGAGCGCCGCGCGACGCGGGTCGTCCTTCTCGGCGAGCACGACCGTACGGACGCTGGGCTGGCCCGAACGGACGCCCGCGACCAGCGAGATGCCGTCGACCAGGCCCTCTTCGTTGTTGTCGTGGACGGGTACGGCCGGGCGGGCGCCCGGCACGTTGCCGCCCAGGTCGGCGTCGACGAGGAGCACGTCGAATCTGCGGCCTTCGGCGGCCGCGCGCTCCAGGCAGCGCAGCGCAGCCGGGCCGCTGCCGGCCGCGGACACGTCGACATCGGGCTCGGCGGCCAGGGCGGCGGCGAGCGACTCGGCGAAGATACGGTGGTCGTCGACGACCAGGACACGGATGCGAACCACTGAAACCCCCACTGCTCGGGGGACGGCCGGCGCAGGTACGGCGCCCGGAGATCCCGAACTCCTCCGCTCGGAAAACGGGGTGCCGCAGCCGCACGGCCGCCGCCGTGCTGGAACTGCTACCCCCACTCCGGGCGTCGTACCCGACTGTCTCGCCCCCTGATCAGCACCGGCCCCCACCGGTGCTGCTCATCAGAGTACGGCCGGGCAGCAGGAGCGGAAGGTGATTTGCAGAACTGATTGGCCAGCGCGTTTATGGTGAGCCGTATGTTTCGTATTGAGACAGAAGTCGACAAAGAGCGTCGTCAATTCCTGCGTTCACGGCTACGGGACGCGAACATGGCTGCGTCTCCTGTGCTGCGTTCTCTGCGCGGAACCCCTGGTGAACGGGAAGTTCCGCTCCAGGTTTGGGCGTTGGATCCGGCCGGTGGGGTGGCGGGGGGTCTGGTCGGGCACACCTGGGCGGGGTGGCTGCACGTGACGTATCTCTGGGTCGACGAGCGTCATCGTGGCGGTGGTCTCGGTTCGCACGTGCTGTCCCATGCGGAACATCTGGCTCGTACGTCCCGTGGTTGCCGCAACTCCCGCCTGGAGACGTGGGACTTCCAGGCCCCGGCCTTCTATCGCAAACAGGGCTACGAGGTGGTGTGCGAGATCCCGGACTATCCCCCGGGGATCACGGAGTACACCCTGACGAAGCACCTCCCCTGACCAACCATTCTTTCGCCCCCGCCGCCCCTACCCGTCCCATCCTTCTGGGGCTCCGCCCCAGACCCCGTGGGGTGTGTTGTCTGGTGCGGGTGCGTTGTGGCTGGTCGCGCAGTTCCCCGCGCCCCTAAAAACCTGGGGGCGCGGGGAACTGCGCAGTCTTTTGGGGGTTCGGGGGCGGAGCCCCTG
>NZ_JAPWHT010000167.1:0-20041 GCF_027270795.1 Streptomyces sp. ActVer | reverse complement strand
GCGATGGCCCCGGCGCGCGCGGCCCGTACATCACCGCCGGCGTCCAGCGCCCGCTGCCCCGCGGCCGACGCCTGTGCCCGCGTGACGGGCGACAGGCTTCCGGCGCCTCCGGGCACGGCCTCGACGGCGGCACGACCACCACCAGCGACCCGCGCACCGGGCACGCCACCGGAACCGCCCTGTTGGGACGGCCCCTGCTGTCCGAGCTGGCCATGAGGCCCGGACGAGCCTGCCGGGCCCGTCGGACCAGCCTGCCCTGCGGGACCGGCCGAACCCGTCCGACCTGGCGGACCGCCCGCCGTTCCGGAGCCGCCCGCCTCACCCTCACCGTCGGCGGTGGGCACCGGGTCGTACCCGCACAGCGCCTCCTCCGCGGCCCCCGCGGCAAGCCCTGTGAGCATCACGCGCCCGTCGTCGCAGACGAGCACCGTGCGCGCGGTGATGTTCCGGTGCACCCATCCATGGCCGTGCAGCACCCGCAGCGCGGTCAGCACGTCGGAGGCCACCTCTGCGGCCCGGTACGGACTCAGCGGCCGCTCCGCGAGCAGCGCCGCCAGTGGCCTCGCGGCCACCATCTCACTCACTATCCACAACGACCCGCCCTCGGCGAACACGTCGAAGACCTGGTCGAGCCGCGGATGGTCGGGGATCTGGGCCGCGGCCTGCGCGGCCTCGATCGCACGCCGCACCGCCGGTTCGGTGGGCCGCCGCGTGGTCCGCGCCGACGGCCGCCGCACTCCGGCGTCCCGGGCCACGAACCCGTCGGGCAGCCCGTCCGCGTCGAGCACCTCCGCCTCGACGATCTCGGGCAACGGCACCTGCCGGACCAGGACTTCCTGCCCGCTGTACGTGTCGAAGGCCCGGGTCTCGGCGAATTCGTACTCGTCCGACGGCGGCAGCGGCAGACGGTAACGGTCGGCGAGTACCCGTCCCGCATAGTCGTCCACGATGCCTCCCCCGCCCGCCCGGTTGGTCAATTCCGCTCGCCATGCGTCCCGTTGTGGTTGCAGATGTGGCTGCGTACGGTCCGCAACCACTCACGATACGTGCCGTAGGCAACCCACAGTGAGGAGATACGAGATCTCAGGAATCTCGTGCCCCTCAGGACTTCGGTTCGAACGACTTCGTAAGCGTCTGCCACGTGTTTTTACGAAGCTCGGTGTCCCACTTCGAGCCCTTCGCGGTGTACATGAGCCCATATCCGAGGCTGCCGTTGACGACGAACCCTCGGTCTATCGACCGATACTGCGTCCCACCGTCCACGTAGGTGAACTCCCAGTCGGCCGTGTTCCAGCCGCGGTAGTCCACCTTCTCTATTCGGATGCGCTTGTACTGCGACCGCTGCATGAACTGCTCTTGGTTCTTCCAGTCCGCCACCGGGTCGCTCTTGGGCGTCGTGGTCCACCCGACCAGCAGCTTCTGCCCGTCAGGACCGGCGAACCGGGACCCGGCCGCACTCGTGGACTCGTACTTCCACCCCTTGGGCAGCCCGATCGAGAACCCCTGCCCGCTCTTGTACGTCTCGGCGGCGCCGTCGCCCGAACCGCTGCCGGAGTCGTCCTTCGAACCGCCGGTCCCGCTCGAAGCGCTCGCACTCGGCGAACTGCCGGTGTTCGCGCCCCCGCCGGCGGAGTCGGTCTTCTCTCCGCTGTCCTTTTCGGTACCGCTGTTCTCGTCCTGCTTGGTGTCGCTGCCCGCGCTCGCCCCGCTGGACGCCGACTTGTCGCCGCCGCCCTTGTTCTCGTTGGTCCCGGAGTCGTCGCCGCCACTGAGCGTGACGGCGAGGATCGTGCCCAGCACGGCCAGCACGACGACCACGGCGACGATCACCAGCGTCCGCCGGGGCACCACATCGGTGAGCGACGCCTTCGGCGCGACGGTCCGCGGATGCGTGTCCCCGGCACCACCCGAACTCCCGCCCACCGAACTGAAGTTCACCTCGGAGGCAGCAGAAGCCGGCCCCTTGGCGGAACGAGCCGAATCCGCGGAGGCAGAACGAGGAGCGGCCTCAGCGGCCGAACCAGAAGCAGAGGCAGCGCCGGCAGCGGCAGCGGGGGAAGAGGAGGGCTCAGCGGGGGTGGAGGGGGAGGGGGAGGGGGAGGCCGCAGGAGCAGCCGAGGCCGAGGCTGAAGTCGAGTTCGAGGCCTTGGCGGCCTTGCCCTCCGCTCCTTCCGGAGTCGCCGGAGCCTCGGTGTCCGCGGCCTTCCCGGCGCCGGCCATCTCCGCACCGGTCTTCCCCGCTCCGACCACCGCGGCAGCACCCGCCGCCGCGGCCGCAGCAACACCCTTGCCCTTCCGCACGGAACGCAGGGCCCCGCGGAACCGCTCCACCGGCTCCTCGCCCTTCTTGCTTCCGCCGGCGGCCCTGCCGCCCGAACTCCCCTTCTTGGCCGGGGCGTCCACCGGAAGCTCAGGCAACGGCACGACCTTCGTCGCGTCCGCCGGCTCCGACTCGTCCTTGGGCTCGGGCGCGTGGATGACCTCGGTGAGCATCGTCCGGGCCCCGGCGTCGTCGAGCCGCTGCTCGGGGTCCTTGACGAGCAGCCCGTAGATGACCTTCTCCAGCGGCCCGGCGTTCTTCGGCTGCTCCATCGGCTCCGTCATCACCGCGGTGAGCGTCGCGATGGCGGAACCCTTGTCGTACGGCGGCACGCCTTCCACCGACGCGTACAGCAGCCCACCGAGCGACCAGAGGTCGGCCGCGGGGCCGGGCTTGTGCCCACGCGCGCGCTCCGGCGAGATGTACGAGGGCGCGCCGACGAGCATGCCGGTCGAGGTGATGGACGGGTCGCCCTCCACCTGCGCGATACCGAAGTCGGTGAGCACGACCCGGCCGTCCTCGGCGATGAGCACGTTCGACGGCTTCACGTCCCGGTGCAGGATGCCCTCGCGGTGCGCCGAACGCAGCACGTCGAGGATGGCCAGTCCCACCTCGGCCGCGCGCTTCGGCGTGAGCAGCCCGTCCTCACGGATGACCTCGGCGAGCGACTTGCCCTCGACGAGTTCCATCACGATCCACGGCCGGTTGTCCTCGTCGACCACGTCGTAGACCGTCACCGCGCCGTTGTTCCGGATCCGCGCGATGGCCTTGGCCTCACGGAAGGTCCGGGTGATCAGCCGCCGCTTCTCGTCCTCGTCGATCCGCGCCGGCAACCGCAGTTCCTTGACCGCGACCGTCCGGCCCAGCGTCTCGTCCTTGGCCCGCCACACGGTGCCCATGCCGCCGCGTCCGAGGACTCCTCCCAGCCGGTATCGCCCGGCGAGAAGACGATCGCTCTCGTCCTGCCGGGATGCTCCCGCGCGCTCCGCCTCCGACATGCGTCCCCTCATGCAACCCGCCCTGACAGAGCCTCCATTGTCACCCACCCGAGCACCGTCCGACGCCCCGGGTGCCCCCTCGCGGAAGCATTCCTTCCCCGCGCCGCCCCTCACCTGCCCCGCCGGTCACCCGGCCGAGCCCGTCCCTCACGATGAGCGGCGACAAGGAAAGGCCTCATGCCACCTCTGAGGACGCTACTGACTCTTCCTGTGTCCCTCCCCCTCCTCGTCCTGACCTCGACCGCCTCGACAACTCCCGCACCCCGCCCGCGGACACCGCCCTCACCCGCTTCGCCCACGCGGCAGCCTCCGCGACGCCCTCACCTTCCGCGTGAACACGGATGCGATCGCAGACCCCCACCTCGAACCGGTCCTGCTCGCCGCCGAGTTCTGCCCCCGCACCCCTTAGAACGACCGGGTTCCGAGCAGAGATCCCAACTCAGGACACTCGTTCGGGTGACACCCGGGAACCCTCCACTCGGATTCCCGGACCGCCACCGCCGTCCCTACAACGGCACGATGTCCGGTGCCCCCAGCCGAGCCGCGTCGGCCGTCAGGTCGTCCGGCTGCCGCTGCGACTCCCGCTCCGCCTCCACCCGCTTCTCGTAGTGCTCGACCTCGCGCTCGATCTGGTCCTTGTCCCAGCCCAGCACCGGCGCCATGAGCTCCGCGGCCTCCCGCGCGCTGCGCGTACCCCGGTCGAAGGTCTCGATCGAGATGCGTGTCCGCCGAGTCAGCACGTCGTCGAGGTGCCGTGCGCCCTCGTGCGAGGCGGCGTAGACGATCTCGGCGCGCAGATAGTCCTCGGCTGCGGGCAGCGGTTCGCCCAGCGAGGCGTCCGCGGCGATGAGATCGAGCAGCTCCTCCGCGAGCGATCCGTACCGGTTCAACAGGTGCTCCACGCGCACCACATGGAGCCCGGTCCGCGCGGCGATCCGGGCTCGCGCGTTCCACAGCGCCCGGTACCCCTCGGCGCCGATCAGCGGGATGTCCTCGGTGACGCACTCCGCGACCCGCTGGTCGAGCCCGTGCACCGCCTCGTCCACCGCGTCCTTGGCCATCACCCGGTACGTCGTGTACTTGCCGCCCGCCACGACCACGAGCCCCGGCACCGGATGCGCCACGGTGTGCTCGCGCGACAGCTTGCTCGTGGCGTCCGACTCGCCGGCGAGCAGCGGCCTCAGCCCCGCGTACACCCCCTCCACGTCATCACGCGTCAGTGGCACGGCCAGTACCGAGTTCACATGCTCCAGCAGGTAGTCGATGTCCGCGCTGGACGCCGCCGGGTGCGCCTTGTCGAGGTCCCAGCCGGTGTCCGTCGTCCCGATGATCCAGTGCCGGCCCCAGGGGATCACGAACAGCACGGACTTCTCCGTACGCAGGATCAGTCCGGTCGTCGAGGTGATCCGGTCCTTCGGTACGACCAGATGGATGCCCTTGGACGCCCGGACATGGAACTGTCCCCTCTCGCCCACCATCGCCTGCGTGTCGTCCGTCCACACCCCGGTGGCGTTGACGACCTGCTTGGCGCGGATCTCGTACTCCCCGCCCCCTTCGACGTCCTGCACCTTGGCACCGACGACACGCTCGCCCTCGCGCAGGAAGCCGGTCACACGCGCGCGGTTGGCGACCTTCGCCCCGTACGCCGCCGCCGTGCGCACCAGGGTCGCTACATAACGGGCGTCGTCCATCTGCGCGTCGTAGTACTGCAGCGCGCCGACCAGGGCGTCCTTCTTCAGGGCGGGGGCGACACGCAGCGCGTGACGGCGTGACAGATGACGGTGCATCGGCAGTCCGCGCCCGCGCCCGCGCGCCATCGACATCGCGTCGTAGAGCGCGACGCCCGAACCCGCGTACAGCCTCTCCCAGCCCTTGTGCTGCAAGGGATACAGGAACGGAACGGGCTTCACGAGATGCGGCGCGAGCCGCTCCAGCAACAGCCCTCGCTCCTTCAGCGCCTCCCGTACGAGCGGGAAGTCGAGCATCTCCAGATAGCGCAGACCTCCGTGGATCAGCTTGCTCGACCGGCTCGACGTGCCCGACGCCCAGTCACGCGCCTCGACCAGACCGGTGGACAGACCACGGGTCACGGCGTCCAGTGCCGTGCCCGCACCGACCACGCCTGCTCCCACGACCAGCACATCCAGCTCGTGCTCGGCCATTCCCGCGAGTGACTCGGCGCGCTCCGCCGGTCCCAGTGTCGCTGTCCGCACAGTTGCCTCCCGCTGTTCTGTCGCGCCCGGCTCACCCGTCCGGCGAGGCCCGGCTCACATCCCCCATGCCCAAATTCTCAACCCGTTGCCCGCCTTCGGCCACCACCAGCCGTCCGCCTGTGGATATCTCTCGGTGACTTCCGGAGAAACACAGCCGAACAATCCCGCAAATCGGTCATATTTACTCCTAGTCTGACATTGCACTCGCCCGTTCTGTCCACAGGGCTTGCGCCCTTGTCCCCCTTCGGTTACTGGGAAGGACGGCCCACCGCCATGCCCGCAGATCTCGCCGTCATCGGTCTCGGCCAGCTCGGCCTGCCCCTGGCCCAGGCCGCCGTCAGCACCGGCATCTCCACACTCGGCTACCAGTGCGGCGACCCCGCACCGCTGGCCGCCGCCGACCTGCGCCGGATGCTCTCGACGGGCTTCCGGCCGGCCACCAACCCGGCCGAACTCGGCCGGGTCCGTACCGCGGTCATCTGCGCGCCGACCCCGCGTGGCGCGGACGGTGCGCTCGACCTGGGCCAACTGGCCGACGCCGCCCGCACCCTGGCCGCACACCTGCGCCCGCACACCACGGTGATCCTGGAGTCCCCCGTGTACCCGGGTACGACCGAGGAATTCCTCCGGCCGCTCCTCGAAGAGGGCTCCGGCCTCCGCGCGGGCCGCGACTTCCACCTCGCGTACTCACCCAGCCGCGTCGATCCGGGCAACCGCGACCACACCCCAGCCAACACCCCGAAGGTCATCGGCGGCCTCACCCCCGCCTGCACCGAGTCGGCCGCCGCCTTCTACGGGCGCCTCACCGACAAGGTCGTACGCGCGCGTGGACCACGAGAAGCGGAGACAGTGCAGCTCCTGGAGACCAACTACCGGCACGTCAACATCGCCCTCGTCAACGAGATGGCGGTCCTCTGCCACGACCTGGGCGTCGACCTGTGGGACGTCATCCGCTGCGCCGAGACCAAGCCGTTCGGCTTCCAGGCCTTCCGCCCCGGCCCCGGCGTCGGCGGCCACGCCGTCCCCCGGGACCTCGCGGGCCCGCGGACCCGCTCCCTGCGCATGGTCGAACTGGCCCAGCAGGTCAACAACCACATGCCCCAGTACGTCATCCAGCGCGCGGCCACGCTCCTCAACGAACACGGCAAGTCCGCCCGCTGCGCCCGGGTGCTCCTCCTCGGCGTCACCTACAAGGCCGACCACGCCGACCAACAGGGCTCCCCCGCCAAGGAGATCGCGACCCGCCTGATGGAACTCGGCGCCGCCGTCAGCTACCACGACCCGCTCGTCCCGTCCTGGAGCATCCTCGACCGCCCGGTCCCCCGCGTGGACTCCCTCTACGAGGCGGCCGCCGACGCGGACCTGACGATCCTCCTCCAGCAACACCGCACGTACGACCTGCAAGGGCTGTCGGTGAAGGCGCAGCTGCTGCTGGACACGCGGGGGGCTACGCCCACGGGGGCGGCGCACCGGTTGTGACCGGGGGCGCGCGGGGCGGTCCCGAGCCTCTGGGGCTGGTGGCACAGAGCGCTCCACGCCGGTACCGTACAAAAGTGGAGGCCACCGCAGCAGGCACTGCGGCAGGCTCCAAGATGGATCACAGAGTGTCCGGCCCCTAGTTGTGATGGGGGCGGCCGCTCACAAAAGGTGGAGCCCACCGCAGGGGCTACTGCGGCAGGCTCCAGGATGGTTCACGGAGTGTCCGCCCCTAATGTGTTTGGGGGCGGCCGCTCACCATCCGTAAATTCGCAAAATCCACCTCCTCCGGCACTTCACCGTCCACAGACGGCTTCGGTCCCAGCGGGTGGGCTTGCGATGGCGGCCCATGGGCGCCCCCTTCCACGACGCCACCCAGAGGCCCGGTGGGCAGCACGTCGGAACTCGGGCCGGGCCCCGACGGCCGGGGTCCGGAACCATGTCCTTGGAAGGGGGCACCCCACACAACTGGGGCGCCGAACAGGGACGTTACCGCCCCGACACGGCCGTCCAGCGCGCATTCGCCCTGAACGCAACCACGCGCCCCCCATCACAAAACGCGCCCCACGAGGCCCAGTTGGGCACACGAAAGGGCCCGGACCACCCCGGCCCGGGCCCCTCGAAGCGCCGTGCGGCTACCGCTTGTGCTGCGAGTCCGCCACAGTGACCTCGACCCGCTGGAACTCCTTGAGCTCGCTGTAGCCGGTCGTGGCCATGGCCCGCCGCAGCGCGCCGAAGAAGTTCATCGAACCGTCGGGCGTGTGCGAGGGGCCGGCGAGGACCTCCTCGATGGTGCCGACCGTGCCGAGGTCGACCTTCTTGCCGCGCGGCAGCTCGTCGTTGACGGCCTCCATGCCCCAGTGGTGTCCCCGGCCGGGAGCGTCGGTGGCGCGCGCGAGCGGGGAGCCCATCATCACGGAGTCGGCGCCGCAGGCGATCGCCTTGGGGAGGTCGCCGGACCAGCCGACACCGCCGTCCGCGATCACGTGCACGTACCTGCCGCCGGACTCGTCCATGTAGTCGCGGCGGGCCGCGGCCACGTCGGCGACCGCGGTGGCCATCGGGACCTGGATGCCCAGCACGTTGCGCGTGGTGTGCGCGGCGCCGCCGCCGAAGCCGACGAGGACACCGGCCGCGCCCGTACGCATCAGGTGCAGGGCCGCCGTGTACGTGGCGCAGCCGCCGACGATCACCGGGACGTCCAGCTCGTAGATGAACTGCTTCAGGTTCAGCGGCTCGGAGGCACCGGACACGTGCTCGGCCGACACCGTCGTACCGCGGATGACGAAGATGTCGACGCCCGCGTCCACGACGGCCTTGGAGAACTGGGCGGTGCGCTGCGGGGAGAGCGCGGCCGCGGTGACCACGCCCGAGTCGCGCACCTCCTTGATGCGCTGCCCGATCAGCTCCTCCTTGATGGGAGCCGCGTAGATCTCCTGGAGACGGCGGGTCGCGGAGTCCACGTCCAGCTCCGCGATCTCGTCGAGGAGCGGCTGCGGGTCCTCGTACCTCGTCCAGAGGCCTTCGAGGTTCAGGACGCCCAGGCCGCCGAGCTCGCCGATACGGATGGCGGTCTGCGGGGAGACGACCGAGTCCATGGGGGCGGCCAGGAACGGCAGCTCGAAGCGGTAGGCGTCGATCTGCCAGGCGATCGAGACCTCCTTCGGGTCTCGCGTACGGCGGCTCGGGACGACGGCGATGTCGTCGAAGGCGTACGCCCGGCGGCCGCGCTTGCCGCGCCCGATCTCGATCTCAGTCACGTGTGTGGCCTTTCCCTCTTCGCTTCTGCGCCTCCCAGTATCCCCGACACCAACGACGAGGGCGGTCCCGGATGCTCCGGGACCGCCCTCGTCTCAGGTGTCGGCTGGGTGGCGACTACTGGTTACGGCTGTAGTTCGGCGCCTCGACCGTCATCTGGATGTCGTGCGGGTGGCTCTCCTTGAGACCCGCCGACGTGATCCGTACGAAGCGGCCCTTGGTCTCCATCTCGTCGATGGAGGCGGCGCCTACGTAGCCCATGGTCTGGCGGAGACCGCCGACGAGCTGGTGCAGGACGTTGGCCAGCGGGCCGCGGTAGGGCACCTGACCCTCGATGCCCTCGGGCACGAGCTTGTCGTCGGAGGCCACCTCGGCCTGGAAGTAGCGGTCCTTCGAGTACGACCTGCCCTGGCCGCGGGACTGCATGGCGCCGAGCGAGCCCATGCCGCGGTACGACTTGAACTGCTTGCCGTTGATGAAGAGCAGCTCGCCGGGCGACTCCTCACAGCCGGCGAGGAGGCTGCCGAGCATCACCGTGTCGGCGCCGGCGGCCAGTGCCTTGCCGATGTCTCCGGAGTACTGCAGTCCGCCGTCGCCGATCACCGGGACGCCCGCGGCGCGGGCCGCGAGGGCGGCTTCGTAGATGGCGGTGACCTGCGGGACGCCGATGCCGGCGACCACACGGGTGGTACAGATCGAGCCGGGGCCCACGCCCACCTTGACGCCGTCGACACCGGCGTCCACGAGCGCCTGGGCGCCGTCACGGGTGGCGACGTTTCCGCCGATCACGTCGACGCCGACGCTCGACTTGATCTTCGCCATCCAGTTGAGGGCGTTGCTGTTGTGCCCGTGCGAGGTGTCGACGATCAGAAAGTCGGCACCGGCCTCGGCGAGCGCCTGCGCCCGGTCCAGGGCCTCGGGGCTCGCGCCGACCGCGGCACCCACGAGGAGACGGCCCTCGCCGTCCTTCGCCGCGCTCGGGTACTTCTCGGCCTTCACGAAGTCCTTGACCGTGATGAGGCCCTTGAGGATGCCCGCGTCGTCGACGAGCGGAAGCTTCTCGATCTTGTGGCGGCGGAGCAGCTGCATGGCGTCGTTGCCCGAGATGCCGACCTTGCCGGTGACCAGGGGCATCGGGGTCATGACCTCGCGCACCTGACGGGAGCGGTCGGTCTCGAAGGCCATGTCGCGGTTGGTGACGATGCCGAGCAGCTTCTTGTTGCCGTCGGTGACCGGCACGCCGCTGATCCGGAACTTGGCGCACAGCGCGTCGGCCTCGGCGAGCGTCGCGTCCGGGTGCACCGTGATCGGGTCGGTGACCATGCCGGACTCGGAGCGCTTCACGAGGTCGACCTGGTTGACCTGGTCCTCGATGGACAGGTTCCGGTGCAGTACGCCGACACCGCCCTGCCGGGCCATGGCGATCGCCATGCGCGACTCGGTCACCTTGTCCATCGCCGCGGACAGCAGCGGGATGTTCACGCGCACGTTGCGGGAGATCCGGGACGAGGTGTCGACCGCGTTGGGCAGCACCTCGGATGCGCCCGGCAGCAGCAGCACGTCGTCGTAGGTCAGCCCGAGTGTCGCGAATTTCTCGGGCACTCCGTCGACGTTTGCAGTCATGACACCTTCCCCAAATGGCCTTGATCGGTGCGGATGTCCATGCTAACGGGAAGCATGGCTCTCTCATTCCACGGTTACGGGTGCCCCTGGGCTTCGTAGCTTCGTACGTGGAGGACGACCGCCGCGTTCATCCGGCGCCCGCCCGCCGGGGGCACGGGCCTTGGGCGGGCCGTGCCCTGCGTCGCCGCCCCGCGCCTCGCCCGGGACGGCGGAAAAAAATTTGCCGTACTCATGAGAAAGCCCACCCTGCCGGGAAGGCCCGCGCGGCGATCCACGGGCCGGCTCACCAGTCGTGCGACCGCGCGTCGGCTTGGCCCGCCAGTCGAGAAGCCCGCGAAGTCCGCCTACTGCTCCGCCAGTGCCCGCAAACGGCTCAGCGCCCTGTGCTGGGCCACCCGGACCGCGCCCGGTGACATCCCCAGCATCTGGCCCGTCTCCTCGGCCGTGAGGCCCACCGCGATCCTCAGCAGGAGGAGCTCCCGCTGGTTCTCGGGGAGGTTGGCCATGAGTTTCTTGGCCCACTCGGCGTCGCTGCTGAGGAGGGCACGCTCCTCGGGGCCGAGCGAGTCGTCCGGCCGCTCGGGCATCTCGTCCGACGGCACGGCCGTCGAGCCGGGATGGCGCATCGCGGCGCGCTGCAGATCGGCGACCTTGTGCGCGGCGATGGCGAAGACGAAGGCCTCGAAGGGGCGCCCGGTGTCCTTGTACCGCGGCAGTGCGAGGAGCACCGCGACACAGACCTCCTGCGCCAGGTCCTCCACGAAGTGCCGTGCGTCACCCGGAAGTCGGGACAGACGTGTGCGGCAGTAGCGGATCGCGAGGGGATGGACATGGGCGAGCAGGTCGTGCGTGGCCTGCTCGTCTCCGTCGACCGCGCGATGGACGAGCGCACCGATTGCCCCTTGGGCAGTGGCCGCCTCGTCGTCACGCATCGGTCCATGGTGCCTTGGCGTCGTCCTGTCCGTGGCACCGCGTCCGTAGTTGTGCACCGAAGCGTTATGAGCAGGTGCGCCGGAACTCATCTCCTGCGCCCTCCCCTCCCGCTCGACCGACTCGTTCCCGAGGAACTCCACACCTCAAGGATGCGGCATCCGCCGGGAAACGGGGATCGCCCGCCGGAACGGCCGGTTTCGATCCCCCGTCGGGTCCGGCCCCACCCGCCGTGCGGCGGGCGGGGACACCCGTACCCCCGCGGCGGTCCACCTAGCGGACCAGGCCCCATCGGAACCCGAGCGCCACCGCGTGCGCGCGGTCCGAGGCGCCGAGCTTCTTGAAGAGCCGCCGGGCGTGGGTCTTGACGGTGTCCTCGGAGAGGAACAGCTCACGGCCGATCTCCGCGTTCGACCGGCCGTGGCTCATGCCCTCCAGGACCTGGATCTCACGCGCGGTGAGCGTCGGCGCGGCCCCCATCTCGGCCGACCGCAGTCTGCGCGGCGCGAGCCGCCAGGTCGGATCGGCGAGAGCCTGGGTGACGGTCGCACGCAGCTCCGCACGGGAGGCGTCCTTGTGGAGATAGCCACGGGCACCGGCGGCGACCGCGAGTGCGACACCGTCCAGGTCCTCGGCGACGGTGAGCATGATGATGCGCGCACCGGGGTCGGCGGACAGCAGCCGCCGGACCGTCTCCACGCCGCCCAGACCGGGCATGCGTACGTCCATCAGAATCAGATCCGAACGGTCGGCACCCCAGCGGCGGAGGACTTCCTCGCCGTTGGCCGCCGTGGTCACGCGCTCTACGCCGGGCACGGTCGCCACCGCACGGCGGAGCGCCTCTCGGGCAAGCGGGGAGTCGTCGCAGACGAGGACGGATGTCATGGCCGTCCTCCGCAGCTGATGCGCGTCACCTTGAGCCTCCAGGCTGGTACGAATCGTCACCTGTGCGGTTGACGCTCTCGGACGCTTGCCCGAGCGCTTGTTCTTTCAACCGCCTCCGCACTCTCAACGACGGTCACCCGAAAGAGTTACGGGGCGGTGAGCCACGTTCGGCACTCTACGTGAGGGCACGGACACGGTGGAGACACCCACGGCGGACCCTCAAGGTTTCATCACAACCCATGCCCCATTCAGCCGCTTTTCTTCCCATTTACTGGTGTCTGAGGCTAGATTCGCAATGAGTCATATTTTCATCTCCTTAGATCGTAGATGTACGGTCATGGGCACGTAACCGCCCAGAACGGCTACAAGGGGACAACGAAATGGCAGATTTCTCCCGCCTTCCCGGACCGAACGCGGATCTGTGGGACTGGCAGCTCCTCGCGGCTTGCCGCGGGGTCGACAGCTCGCTCTTCTTCCACCCGGAGGGCGAGCGCGGTGCGGCACGGAGCGCTCGTGAGAACTCGGCCAAAGAGGTCTGCATGAGGTGCCCGGTACGCGCGGAGTGCGCGGCGCACGCCCTGGCGGTGCGCGAGCCGTACGGCGTGTGGGGTGGCCTCACCGAGGACGAGCGCGAGGAACTCATGGGGCGGGCGCGCAACCGCCTGGTCTCGGCGTCGGCGTCGACGTCCGGCGGAGGCACTCCGTCACACCACTGAAGGAACGTTTCTTCGAACGGGCACGCGCGCGTGCCCCTGATTTCCGACAGACCAACCCTCCGACAGGCCGGCCTTCGAGCAGGTCAGCCACCTTCCCGACGGGTCAGCGCGCCGCGGCCCGGGCCAGGTGATCCAACGTGGCCGCCACCGCGGGCACCTGAGCGAGGTCCGGCAAGGTGAGCGCGACGATCTCCCGCCGCAGCGCGGGTTCGACCATCACCGTGCGCGCACCCTTGGGGCGTACGGACTCGATGGCGAGCTCCGGCAGGACCGCGACCCCGAGGCCCGCTCCGACCAGGCCGACCACGGCCGGGTAGTCGTCGGTCGCGAAGTCGATACGGGGTGTGAAGCCCGCGCTCTCGCAGACCTCGACCAGTTGGCCGCGGCAGCGGGGGCAGCCGGCGATCCACGGCTCGTCGGCGAGTTCGCCGATGGCGACCGTCCGTGCGCGGGCCAGCCGGTGCCCTTCGGGGACCAGGCCCACCAGCCGGTCCTTGAGCAGGGGCCGTACCACCAGGTCGTCCCACTCCTCGGCGCCCGCCGCGCCCTCGTACCGGAACGCGAGTGTGACGTCGCAGTCGCCCTCGCGCAGCATCTCGACCGAGCGCGGCGGCTCGGCCTCCTCCAGGGAGACACGGGTGCCGGGGTGCGCGGCGCGCAGGGCGGCGAGCGCTGCCGGTACGAGCGTGGAGCTGCCGCTGGGGAAGGAGACGAGCCGGACCCGGCCTGCCCGCAGGCCCGCGATCGCGGAGACCTCCTCCTCGGCGGCCGTCAGCCCGGCGATGATGCCCGCGGCATGCCGTACGAGAGCCTCGCCGGCCTGGGTCAGCCGCATCTCGCGGCCCGTGCGGATCAGCAGGGGCGTGCCGACGGAGGTCTCCAGGGCCTTCATCTGCTGGCTGACGGCGGGCTGGGTGCAGCCCAGTTCACGCCCCGCCGCCGAGAAGGAGCCGGTGGCGGCGACGGCGCGCAGCACACGGAGATGACGGGCCTCGATCACCCTCCGAGCATAAGCGAATCTTGGATACGGCGACGAATATTGCGCTGCTGCTTTGACTCACGCCGTCCAACGTGAAGTCATGAAGCTTCTGTCTGTCAACTACCCGTCGCTGGAGCGACGGGCTTGCTGCTCGGGTTCGCCAATGGCTTCGGTGGTCCCGGCTGCGTCCAGCTCTCACGCTCGATGGCGTCGCCGGTCAGACGATGAGGGTGAGAGCAGGGGCCTGTGACTCGGCCCCGCGGACCCACGCGTACCAGCCGCGGTGGCTGATGTTGTGGGACGAGTTGCGGTCGGCGTGCTCAGCGAAGCCGCACGACCGGCAGACGAACACGGCCTGGGAGGGCCGGTTGGCTTTCTCGACGTGGTGACAGCGGGAGCATTCCCGGCTGGTGTACGCCGGATCGACGTACACCACCGGGACCCCGGCGCGTTTCGCCTTGTAGGCAATGAACGCGCCGAGCTGGTGAAACGACCAGGAGTGCAGCGTGACGCGCTGGGGCTTTCTCAGCCGTGCCCGCTCGCGGATGCCCGTCAGGTCTTCCAGGGCGATTCCGCGACCGGTGCGTTGAGCCTCCGCCACGATGCGCTTGCTGATCTTGTGGTTGATGTCGCGGGCCCGGCGCTTCTCCTTGCCCGCATGCTTCTTCGCCCGCCGCTTGGCGGACCTGGTGTTTTTCCTCTGCAGCTTGGTACGCAGCTTCCGGTCGGCTTCACGGCGCCGGTTCAGACGGCGCCCGCTGTGCCGCTCGCCCGTGGAGGAGGTGGCGATGTTGACGATGCCCAGGTCCACCCCGGCGAACCCCACCGGGTGCGTGTTCCCCTTGGCCTCGGCGATGTCGCAGGTCACCAGCAGGTACCACTGCCCGCCCCGGCACAGCAGATCGGACTCACCTTTGCGGTGCGCGGCCACCACTGCCAGTTGCCCCGGCTCGCCGGTGAACGCGACGTTCTTCATCCGCCCGGCCGTGGTCCAGATCGACACTGTGCGCTGCTCGTGCTGCCAGGACAACATCCGGTCGTCATAGGGCTGCGCGGCGTCCGTGCGGAAGGTGACCGGCTTGCCAGCTGCCTTCTCGTACTGCTTGGAGCCGGGTTTGCCGTGGTTTCCGTTACGGAGGTTGGCGCGCAGCGTGGTGTAGGCGTCGCAGGTCTTCTTGATCGCGTGCTGGGCGGCCTGCGCACCCAGATTCCACCGGGTCTTGATCTGCTGGTAGGTGTGCTTGCGCAGGGCCAAGGGTTTGGCCGCCTTCTCCTCGAAGGCGACGTGGGCGGCCCAGGTGGCGGCGTTGTTGCAGGCATCCAGGGTCGCCTCAAGTGCCGCCGCCTGCACGGGCGTCGGCAGGATCTTGACCCGCACCACCAGCTTCATGACCATGAACGTACACACCCGTACGAGCAGCCACCACGCGTTCCCCTCCCCTCACCCGAACGAGCGACCCCTCGTCCCACGCGTCCCACGACGACAGCCCAGACACGGCCCGACTCCGCCGGGAGTCACCTGGCCGCCCCCGGCCCGATACCGCGGTTCTCCACTCCGCACCGCCGCCACCAGATGCGATTCCTCCCGGGCAGCAACGCCCGGGGTTTCTCGCAAAAACAGGCTGAAGAAGGCCCGGGAGTACGTGGAGAAGTACGGCCGGGACGCGAGGTGAGCCGAGACCGCCGTCCCGCCGGGTGAGTTGGAGGGGCCCGGGACCGGCGGGCGGCCCGGACACTTCCGCGCAAATCCCACCGCCGTCCGCCGCGCCCCGAAGGCCTGGAGATGACGCGGCAGTTCGTCGTTGTGGAGGTTGTGGGGAAGGGACAGCCGACGGGTGCACTTTCGGGTCATTCGGCGCACGGACAGCATGAGACAGGTCACTAATCTTGGGCCATGACAACGGCTCTGATTACGGGATCGACCGCGGGCATCGGTGCCGCCTTCGCGCGGCGGCTCGCCTCCGACGGGCACAACCTCGTGCTGGTGGCGCGTGACAAGAAGCGGCTCGGCGAGCAGGCGACGGAACTGCACGACCGGCACGGCATCGAGGCGGAGGTACTGACTGCGGATCTGGCGACGGACGAGGGCATCGAGGCGGTGGCCGCCCGGCTCTCGGACCGCAAGAACGCGGTCGACCTGCTGATCAACAACGCGGGCTTCGGCAACAAGGGCCTCTATCTGGACGTACCGATGGCGGACGAGCTGAAGATGCTCAAGGTGCACTGCGAGGCGGTGCTCCGACTGACGTCGGCGGCGGCCGAGTCCATGCGGGCGCGCGGGCGCGGCGGTGTCGTGAACGTGGCGTCCACGGCCGCGTTCGTGCCGCGCGGCACGTACGGGGCGTCGAAGGCGTGGGTCGTGCAGTTCACGCAGGGCGTGGCGAAGGACCTGTCCGGCAGCGGTGTCCGGCTGATGGCGCTGTGCCCCGGGTTCGTGCGGACCGAGTTCCACGAGCGGGCCGGGATGGGCACGGACAACATCCCGAACTGGATGTGGCTGGACGCCGACAAGGTGGTCACGGCCGCGCTGGCCGACCTGGCGCGGGGCAAGTCGCTGTCCATTCCGGATCCGCGCTACAAGGCCCTGATGGGTGTCGCGAAGGTGACCCCGCGGGCGTTGCTCAGCGGGATCACTTCGAAGACAGGGCGGAAGTACGGGCCGAAGTGAACCCGGTGGTGCGCGGTGACGCGGACGGGCACTTAGGCAGCGGCACAGGCGGCACAGGAACAGGCGCAGGAGCAGGTACAAGCACAGCCCCAGGCGCAGACTCAGGTGGAATCCCCTTCGGCCGAAAACGGCAGGAGGGGATTTTCACTAAAATGGGCGTATTCAACCGGACTCGAAGTGCCGGGAGGCAGCGCCATGACTTTCGTACAGCTGATCGACTGCAAGACCAGCCGGATCGACGAGATGAACCGGCTCATGGACACCTGGGTCGAGCAGACCAAGGGCAAGCGGACCGCGACGCACAACGTGATCGGGAAGGACCGGCACGACGCCGGGCACTTCATCGAGATCGTGGAGTTTCCGTCGTTCGAGGAGGCGATGCGGAACTCGAGCCTTCCGGAGACCGACCGGATCTTCCGCGAGATGGTGGCGCTCTGTGACGAGATGCCGACGTTCACGGATCTGGACGTGGTGCGGGACGAGCGGCTCTACAAGGCCAGCGTCCGCAATCTCTTCGGGCTGCTCGCCGGGAAGGGCACGCTGCCGTCGTGGGACGAGACCGTCGCGGAGAACTACCACGACCATGATCCGGCCAACGAGCAGGACGTGATCGGGATGGACGCCATGCGCCGCGAGGTGGAGATGTGGCGGGCCGGGTTCGACTTCGCGTTCACCATCGAGGACCAGATCTCCGACGGCGACCGGGTCTGTACGCGCTGGACCTGGAACGGCACCCACAAGGGTGACTTCATGGGGATACCGGGCAGCGGCAAGAAGGTCACCATGACCGGCATGACCATTCACCGGTGCCGCGAGGACGGCAAGGTCGTCGAGGGGTGGTGGCAGTACGACCGGCTGGGGCTGATGGACCAGCTCGGGGTGCTGGACCAGCTGGAGGTCTGACCGCGCCGGGCCGCGGCGGCGACAGCACGAAACCCCGGCAGCACGAAGGCCCGGTCCCCCGCGACGGGGTACCGGGCCTTCGCCGGGCGCTCAAAGGGACGTACGCCCCCTCGGGCCGCCCGGAAGCGGCTTGCGCCTAGTGGGAGTGGCCGTGACCGTGGCCGTGACCCGCGTCGCCCTCTTCCTCGGCCGGCTTCTCGACGACCAGGGTCTCGGTCGTGAGGAGCAGGGAGGCGATGGAGGCGGCGTTCTCCAGGGCGGAGCGGGTGACCTTGACCGGGTCGATGACGCCCTGCTTGACCAGGTCGCCGTACTCGCCGGTCGCGGCGTTGAAGCCCTGGCCCTTGTCGAGCTCGGCGACCTTGGAGGTGATGACGTAACCCTCCAGGCCGGCGTTCTCGGCGATCCAGCGCAGCGGCTCGACTGCGGCCTTGCGGACGACCGCGACACCCGTCGCCTCGTCGCCGGTCTTGCCGAGGTTGCCCTCCAGGACCTTCACGGCGTGGACGAGCGCGGAGCCACCACCGGAGACGATGCCCTCCTCGACCGCGGCGCGGGTCGCGGAGATGGCGTCCTCCAGACGGTGCTTCTTCTCCTTGAGCTCCACCTCGGTGGCGGCGCCGACCTTGATGACGCACACGCCGCCGGCCAGCTTCGCGAGGCGCTCCTGGAGCTTCTCGCGGTCCCAGTCGGAGTCGGTGTTCTCGATCTCGGCCTTGATCTGGTTGACACGGCCGGCCACGGCACCGGTGTCGCCACCGCCGTCGACGATGACCGTGTCGTCCTTCGAGATGGTGACGCGGCGGGCGGTGCCCAGCACGTCGAGGCCGACCTGGTCGAGCTTGAGGCCGACCTCCTCGGCGATGACCTCGGCGCCGGTGAGCGCGGCCATGTCACCGAGCATCGCCTTGCGGCGGTCACCGAAGCCGGGGGCCTTCACGGCGACGGCGTTGAACGTGCCGCGGATCTTGTTCACGACCAGGGTCGACAGGGCCTCGCCCTCGACGTCCTCGGCGATGATCAGCAGCGGCTTGGAGGAGTTGGTCTGGATGACCTTCTCCAGCAGCGGCAGCATGTCCTGGATGGAGGAGATCTTGCCCTGGTGGATCAGGATGTACGGGTCGTCCAGGACGGCTTCCATGCGCTCCTGGTCCGTCACGAAGTACGGCGACAGGTAGCCCTTGTCGAAGGCCATGCCCTCGGTGAAGTCCAGCTCCAGACCGAAGGTGTTGGACTCCTCGACGGTGATGACACCGTCCTTGCCGACCTTGTCCATCGCCTCGGCGATGAGCTCGCCGACCTGGCTGTCCTGGGCGGACAGACCGGCGACGGCGGCGATGTCGGACTTCTCGTCGATCGGGCGCGCGGTCGCGAGGAGCTCCTCGGAGACCGCGGCGACGGCCGCGTCGATGCCCTTCTTCAGGAGGGCGGGGGACGCGCCGGCGGCGACGTTCTTCAGGCCCTCGCGGACGAGCGCCTGGGCCAGCACGGTGGCGGTGGTCGTACCGTCACCCGCGATGTCGTTGGTCTTGGTCGCCACCTCCTTCACCAGCTGGGCGCCGAGGTTCTCGTACGGGTCGTCGATCTCGACCTCGCGGGCGATCGTGACACCGTCGTTGGTGATGGTGGGTGCGCCGAACTTCTTGTCGATGACGACGTTGCGGCCCTTGGGGCCGATCGTCACCTTGACCGTGTCGGCAAGCTTGTTGACGCCGCGCTCGAGGGCGCGACGGGCGTCCTCGTCGAACTTCAGGATCTTCGCCATGGGAGCGGTTCAGCCCTCTCGGAAAACGTGGGTGAAACGAACTGCGCCCCCGACGCCCGGCTTCATAAGGTCGCGGGGGCCAGGGGCGCAGTTCACTGCAATGCTGGTAATGCCGGGTGAATTACTTCTCGACGATCGCGAGCACGTCGCGAGCCGAGAGGACGAGGTACTCCTCGCCGTTGTACTTCACCTCGGTGCCGCCGTACTTGCTGTACAGCACGACATCGCCGGTCTTGACGTCGAGCGGAAGACGCTCGCCGTTCTCGAAGCGGCCCGGGCCAACGGCCAGGACGACGCCCTCCTGGGGCTTCTCCTTGGCGGTGTCCGGGATGACCAGGCCAGAGGCCGTGGTCTGCTCGGCGTCGAGCGGCTGGACCACAATGCGGTCCTCAAGCGGCTTGATGGCAACCTTGGAGCTGGTGGTCGTCACGATCCGACCTCCCCCTTCGGAGATCTCACGGGGTTAACTGTCTGAGGTGGCGACCAGGTGGATCCGTCGTCGCGGGTGCCGGACCTGCCCGTCGCTATTGGCACTCTCCTGCGGTGAGTGCCAGACCTGAGACTATGACTGTGATTAGCACTCGGTCAAGCGGAGTGCCAATTGCCTCCGGCGGTCAGGGGTTGTCCGGCGCCCGGTGCCAGGGGTGAACGCCCCTGGGGGCTGCCGCCCCCAGACCCCCGCTCATCGGCCTGAACGGCCTCGTCCTCAAACGCCGGACGGGCTGAGTGTGTCGGCCCCGGCTGCGAAATCTTCAGCCCCTCCGGCGTTTGAGGAGCGGGGGTTCGGGGGCTGGCCCCCGAGTAGTG
>NZ_JAPWHT010000166.1:0-20237 GCF_027270795.1 Streptomyces sp. ActVer | reverse complement strand
GGGAGGGGGGGGGGGGGGCGAGAAAACCCACCCCGCCCCACCCCCACCGGACCAGGCCGGCCTAAGCCGGAACGTGCACCGTCTCCACCCGGCTCGCAACCAACCGCTCCCGCTCCCGCCGAGCCGCCTGCTTCCGCAACCGCAGTATCTGACTGACCCCGAACGCCTGCAGAACGAACACCACGGAGAACGCGACGGAGTAGTCACCCCCGGTGGCATCCAGCAGCACCCCGATCGCGAACAACGTCGTCATGGAGGCGACGAAACCGCCCATGTTGGTGATGCCGGAGGCAGTCCCCTGACGCTCCGGCGGATTCGCGGGCCGCGCGAAGTCGAACCCGAGCATCGACGCGGGCCCGCACGCACCGAGGACCACGCACAGCACGATCAGCAGCCACATCGGCGCATGGTCCGCGGGATAGGCGAGCGTCGCGCCCCACACGACGGCCGTCGACAGCACCGTACCGAGCGCCAGCGGCAGCCGCGCCGCATGGTGCCGGGCGACGATCTGCCCGTACACGAGGCCGATGAGCATGTTGGAGAGCACGACCAGCGTGAGGAGTTCCCCGGCCGCCGCCCGTGACAGGCCCTGGGCCTCGACGAGGAACGGCAGCCCCCACAGCAGCAGGAACACCATCGCCGGGAACTGCGTCGTGAAGTGCACCCACAGCCCGAGCCGGGTGCCGGGCTCCCGCCAGGACGCCGCGATCTGACGGCGTACGTACGCGGCTCCGTGGTGCGGGAAGGGCTCCGGCTCGTGTCCCTCGGGGTGGTCCTTCAGGAAGAGCAGCATCAGGACGAGGACGACCACACCGGCGACCGAGCTGCCCGCGAAGGCGGCCGTCCAGCCGACGCCGTGCAGCAGCCGGGCGATGACGAGCGTCGAGACGAGGTTGCCCGCCATGCCCACCAGGCCGGCGAGCTGCGCGACCATCGGCCCGCGCCGGGCCGGGAACCAGCGCGAGCCGAGGCGCAGCACGCTGATGAACGTCATCGCGTCACCGCACCCGAGCAGCGCGCGCGAGGCCAGCGCCATCCCGTACGAGGGCGAGAGCGCGAAGCCCAGCTGCCCGATCGTGAACAGGACGACGCCGAGGGTCAGCACCTTCTTGGTGCCGAGCCGGTCGACCATCAGGCCGACGGGTATCTGCATGCCCGCGTAGACGAGGAGCTGCAGGATCGAGAAGGTCGAGAGCGCGGAGGCGTTGACGTGGAAGCGGTCGGCGGCATCGAGACCGGCCACCCCCAGCGACGTACGGAAGATGACCGCGACGAAGTAGACGGAGACGCCGACCGACCAGACCGTGACCGCGCGACGGCCGCCGGGCGGATCACCGGGGAGGGTGAGCGCCGAGGAGGAGGACGAGCTCATCGGACGTCCCCCCGCGCCAGGTTGGAGAACCAGCTGACGTGGCGGTGGACCAGGGAGACGGCCGCCTCCGCGTCGCCGGAGCGCAGCGCGTCGAGGATCTCCTGGTGCTCGGTGAGCGTCTTGGTGATCCGGTCGGGGTGGGCGTGCATCACGGCGACACCCATCCTCAACTGGCGGTCGCGCAGCTGGTCGTAGAGGCGGGAGAGGATCTCGTTGCCCCCGCTGCGGACGATCTCGGCGTGGAAGCAGCGGTCGGTGACGGCGGCTCCGGACAGGTCACCGGCGGCGGCCTGCTCCTTCTGCTTCGCCAGGAGTTCGGTGAGGCGCTCGATCAGCGCGGGGGAGGCCGGGACCGCCTTGCGGATGGCGTGCTCCTCGACGAGCTGCCTGGTTTCGACGACGTCCGCGATCTCCTGTGCGGAGACGGGCAGCACGAGGGCGCCCTTCTTCGGGTAGAGCCGGATCAGGCCCTCGACCTCCAGCTTGAGCAGCGCCTCGCGCACGGGAGTCCGTGAGACCCCGACCGCGTCGGCCAGTTCGCCCTCGGTGAGCAGGGTCCCGCCCTCGTAACGACGCTCCAGCACAGCCTGCTTGACGTGCGCGTAGACGCGTTCGGCGGCGGGGGGTTGCTTCACTGCCAAAGACATGGCGACATCATAGATACAACACGTACACATGGTCGCGGGCCGTCCAGGATTCGGACGAGCGGGAAGCCGGGCGAGGGGCCAAACGGGGGCTGGGCGAGGGGCCATGTGGCGGGCCGGACGAGTGGCCGGGCAAGCGGCCGGTAAAAAGGGCACCCCAGTTCAGGAACCGCACATCTTTTTGTGCTACTCACATGTCACACAAGAAGGCGCCACTCCCAAGTGGCCGCCGTCCTGGGGCATTTGGCACCTTCGGTGCCTTCAACCTAATCGGGGTAATCGACTTGATAACCGTCATAAAGGGCGCACGAATTCGCAGAGCTGCCGCAGTGGTCGTCACCACCGGAGCCGTGCTCGCGACCGGGGCCCTCACAGCGGCGCCCGCGCAGGCCCTCGCGACCCCCACGGTCGTCGCCAAGGGCGGCTACGTGATGAACAACGGCACGGCCAAGACGCTCTACACCAAGGCCGCGGACACCCGCCGTTCCACCGGCTCCACGACGAAGATCATGACCGCGAAGGTCGTGCTGTCGCAGCCGAACCTCAACCTGGACTCCAAGGTCACCATCCAGAAGGCGTACAGCGACTACATCGTCCGCAACAACGCCTCGTCGGCCCGCCTGATCGTCGGCGACAAGGTCACCGTCCGCCAGCTGCTGTACGGGCTGATGCTGCCGTCCGGCTGCGACGCCGCGTACGCGCTCGCCGACAAGTTCGGCTCCGGCTCGACGCGTGGCGCCCGGGTGAAGTCGTTCATCGGCAAGATGAACAAGCAGGCCAAGGACCTCGGTCTGACGAACACCAAGTTCGACTCGTTCGACGGGATCGGCAACGGCTCGAACTACTCCACGCCGCGCGATCTGACGAAGATCGCCAGCAGCGCGATGAAGAGCGCCAACTTCCGCGCGATCGTGAAGACGAAGAAGTACACGGCGAAGACCGTGACGAAGACCGGCGGCACCCGCACGATGGCGGCGTGGACCAACACCAACGGTCTCCTCAGCAGCTACAGCGGCGCCCTCGGCGTGAAGACCGGCTCCGGCCCCGAGGCCAAGTACTGCCTGGTCTTCGCCGCCACCCGCAACGGGAAGACGGTCATCGGCACCGTGCTCGCCTCGTCGTCGATCTCGGCCCGCGAGTCCGACGCGAAGAAGCTGATGGACTACGCCTTCAAGAAGTAGGCGAACCACTCCGCGCAGAGGGGGACGGGCTTCGGCTCGTCCCCCTCTGCGGGTCGTACGTGGTTGCTCGCGCAGTTCCCCGCGCCCCCGAAGTTTTGGGGGCGCGGGGAACTGCGCAATCTTTTCGCTTTCAGGGGCGCGGGGAACTGCGCGACCAGCCCCCACCGCCCCGCAGCCGAGCCACTACCCCCAAGTGATCAACCGCTTGGGCTGCTCCAGGATCGCCGCCACGTCCGCCAGCACCTTGGAGCCGAGCTCCCCGTCGACCAGGCGGTGGTCGAAGGACAACGCCAGCGTCGTCACCTGACGAGGCTTGACCTTGCCCTTGTGCACCCACGGCTGGAGCTTGATCGAGCCGACGGCGAGGATCGCGGACTCGCCGGGGTTGAGAATCGGCGTGCCCGTGTCGACGCCGAACACACCGACGTTCGTGATCGTCACCGTGCCGCCCTGCATCGCCGCCGGTGACGTCTTGCCGTCGCGGGCGGTGGCGACCAGCTCCCCGAGCGATTCGGCGAGCTGGGGCAGGGTCTTGGCGTGGGCGTCCTTGATGTTCGGGACGATCAGGCCGCGGGGCGTGGCGGCGGCGATGCCCAGGTTCACATAGTGCTTCTGGACGATCTCCTGGTTGGCCTCGTCCCACGAGGCGTTGACCTCCGGGTGGCGCTTGATGGCGACCAGCAGGGCCTTGGCGATCAGCAGCAGCGGATTGACCCGCAGCCCCTGGAGCCCGTATGTGTCGGGGGCCCGCTTGATCTCCTCGACCAGCTTCATCGTGCGCGTCACGTCCACCGTGACGAACTCGGTGACGTGCGGCGCGGTGAACGCCGAGCCCACCATCGCGGCCGCGGTCGCCTTCCGGACGCCCTTGACCGGGATACGGGTCTCCCGGGCGCCGTCGTACGTGGCGACCGGGGCCGGAGCCCGGACGGGAGCGGGCGCCGACGCGGGCGCAGCCGCGGCCGGGGTCTCCTGAACGGGAGCGGCCGGGGCCACCGCCGCGTGCACGTCCTCGCGCGTGATGATCCCGTCGGGACCGGACGGCGTGACCGTCGCCAGGTCGACGC
Organism: Streptomyces sp. ActVer; assembly: GCF_027270795.1. Lineage (NCBI taxonomy): Bacteria > Bacillati > Actinomycetota > Actinomycetes > Kitasatosporales > Streptomycetaceae > Streptomyces > Streptomyces sp. ActVer. The sequence goes on along the minus strand of NZ_JAPWHT010000166.1, from coordinate 15,973 downwards.
CGAGGTCCTTGGCGAGCTTGCGCACCGGAGGCTTGGCCAGCGGGCGTGCCGCCGGAGCCGCGTGCCCGTGCCCGTTCAGCTCGCTCTGGACGGCCACCGCCGCCGCGGCGGCCTCGGGCTGCTGGGCCGGAACTCCCCTGCGGGGGCGGCGCTTGGTGGAGGACTCCGCGACCCCGTACCCGACGAGGACCGGCGTGCGGCCCGCGGGCTTGGGCTTCTCCTCGGAAGCCGCGGGCTTCTCCGGAGAAGCTTCGGTCCGCTCGGCGGGAGCAGCCGGAGCGGACCCGGTTGCCGGAGCCGACGCGGCGGGCGCCGACGCGGCCGGGGCCTGCGCCTCGGCCGGCGGGGCGGCCGGAGCGGCTCCGCCGTCCACGTCCACCGCGATGATCACCTGGCCGACGTCCACCGTCGTCCCCTCGGGGAAGCGCAGCTCGTGCACCACCCCGTCGAAGGGAATCGGCAGCTCTACGGCGGCCTTGGCGGTCTCGACCTCGCACACCACCTGGCCGTCGGTGACCGTGTCACCGGCCTTGACGTACCACTTGAGGATCTCGGCCTCGGTCAGACCCTCGCCCACGTCGGGCATCTTGAACTCGCGAAGTCCCGAGGCAGTCTCAGTCATCGTCGTCACGACCCTCTCCTCAGTACGCCAGCGAGCGGTCGACGGCGTCGAGCACCCGGTCCAGGCCAGGCAGGTACTCCTCCTCCAGCCGTGCCGGCGGGTACGGGGCGTGATAGCCGCCGACCCTCAGCACGGGTGCCTCCAGGTGGTAGAAGCACCGCTCCGTGATCCGGGCCGCGATCTCCGCGCCCGTCCCCAGGAACACCGGTGCCTCGTGGACCACGACCAGGCGGCGGGTCTTCTCGACCGAGGCCTGGATGGAGTCGAAGTCGATGGGGGACATGGACCGCAGATCCACCACTTCGAGGGACTTGCCCTCCTCCTGGGCGGCGGCCGCGACCTCCTGGCAGACCTTCACCATCGGCCCGTACGCGGCCAGTGTGAGGTCGCTGCCCTCGCGCACCACGCGCGCCTTGTGCAGCGGGCCGGGGATCGCCTCGCGGTTCACCTCGGACTTGTCCCAGTAGCGCCGCTTCGGCTCGAAGAAGATCACCGGGTCGTCGCTCTGGATGGCCTGCTGCATCATCCAGTACGCGTCGGAGGCGTTCGAGGGCGAGACGACCTTGAGGCCCGCGACGTGCGCGAACAGGGCCTCCGGGGACTCGGAGTGGTGCTCGACCGCTCCGATGCCGCCGCCGTACGGAATGCGGATCACGACGGGGAGCTTGATCTTGCCGAGCGCCCGCGCGTGCATCTTCGCGAGCTGCGTGACGATCTGGTCGTACGCCGGGAAGACGAAGCCGTCGAACTGGATCTCCACCACCGGGCGGTAGCCGCGCAGCGCGAGGCCGATCGCCGTGCCGACGATGCCCGACTCGGCGAGCGGGGTGTCGATGACCCGCTCCTCGCCGAAGTCCTTCTGCAGGCCGTCGGTCACCCGGAACACACCGCCGAGCTTGCCGACGTCCTCGCCCATGATCAGGACCTTGGGGTCGGCGTCGAGGGCCGTGCGCAGCGATTCGTTGATCGCCTTGGCCAATGCCATCTTTTCCGCGGTCATCGCTACTTGCCCTCCCCTTCATCGGCGAACGACGCCTGGTAGGCGGCGAACTGGGCCCGCTCCTCGTCGACGAGCGCGTGCCCGTCCGCGTACACGTTCTCGAAGATGGCGAAGTGGTCCGGGTCCGGCATGGCGCGGACCGCTTCGCGCACTCGCCTTCCCAACGCCTCGCTCTCGGCCTCGAGTTCCGCGAAGAATCCCTCGTCCGCGTGGTTTGAAGCCTCCAGGTACGTGCGCAGGCGCTGGATCGGGTCCTTCGCCTCCCACGCCTCGCGCTCCTCGTCGGCCCGGTACTTGGTCGGGTCGTCGGAGGTGGTGTGGGCACCCATGCGGTACGTGTACGCCTCGACGAGGGTGGGCCCCTCGCCCCGGCGGGCGCGCTCCAGGGCCCACTTGGTGACGGCGAGGCACGCGAGGACGTCGTTGCCGTCGACGCGGACGCCCGGGAAGCCGTAGCCCTGCGCGCGCTGGTAGAGCGGCACGCGGCTCTGGCGCTCGGTGGGCTCGGAGATGGCCCACTGGTTGTTCTGGCAGAAGAACACGACGGGAGCGTTGTAGACCGCGGAGAAGGTGAACGATTCAGCGACGTCGCCCTGGCTGGAGGCGCCGTCTCCGAAGTACGCGATCACGGCCGAGTCCGCGCCGTCCTTGGCCACACCCATGGCGTAGCCGGTGGCGTGCAGCGTCTGCGAGCCGATGACGATCGTGTAGAGGTGGAAGTTGTTGCTGTTCGGGTCCCAGCCTCCGTTGTTCACGCCGCGGAACATGCCGAGGAGGTTGGTCGGGTCGACCCCGCGGCACCAGGCCACGCCGTGCTCACGGTAGGTCGGGAAGACGTAGTCGTCCTCGCGGGTGGCCCGTCCGGAGCCGATCTGGGCGGCCTCCTGGCCGAGCAGCGAGGCCCACAGGCCCAGCTCGCCCTGGCGCTGCAGGGAGGTGGCCTCGGCGTCGAAGCGGCGGGTGAGCACCATGTCGCGGTACAGGCCGCGGAGCTCTTCGGGGGTGATGTCGGCTACGTACGCGTCATATTCGCCATTCTTGACGCGCTTGCCCTCGGGCGTCAGCAGCTGTACGAGCTCGGGCTGGGCGCCCGGCGGCTTCTTCGCAGCGGTGCGCTTGGTACCGGCGCTGCGTCGCGGCTTGCGCGCGGCAGTGCTCTCCACGGTCACGTGTGCTCCTCCGTCGGTCCGGCCCCCGGGGTTGCCGGGTGACTGGGGGTCCCCCCAGCTCTTTAAGAGCCTGGGGGAGCGGCTCGCCTGATCTCCGTACCCGCGCACGGGGTGGGTGCTCGGCCGGGAACAGGCGTGACAGGTGCCCCGGCGAGCGCCCTGCACACAGCACGTTACCCAGTGCTCCACATTTCTGTGAAACCCCTCCTGACCTGCGTTTTTGCTTGGATTTCCGAGTACTTTCCACTCGGACTTCCAAGTACTTCGCGCCGATCCGGAACAGTCGCTGGTCAGAGCACTGGTTACAGCCTGGCAGGGGGCCGGAACACCGGCACGTTATCCCGGTCACCCCGGGGACGGGAAGAGTCCGACTGGGGCGGTCGGAAAGATCGTGTGTGAGACTGGCTCCGTGCGCGAAGAACGAAAAATCACTGTATTTCTTCTCGACGACCATGAGGTGGTCCGCCGGGGTGTGCACGAGTTGCTCTCGGTGGAGGACGACTTCGAAGTGGTCGGCGAGGCGGGTACGGCGGCCGACGCACTGGCGCGAATTCCGGCCACCCACCCGGACGTCGCCGTCCTCGACGTACGCCTGCCGGACGGCAGCGGGGTCGAGGTGTGCCGCGAGATCCGCTCCCGGGACGAAAGCATCAAATGCCTGATGCTGACGTCCTACGCCGACGACGAGGCCCTCTTCGACGCGATCATGGCGGGCGCCTCGGGCTACGTCCTCAAGGCGATCCGCGGCGAGGAGCTGCTCTCGGCGGTCCGTGACGTCGCCGCCGGCAAGTCCCTGCTCGACCCGGAGGCCACCGCCCGCGTCCTGGAGCGGCTGCGCGACGGAGGCAGCGCCAAGGGCGACACCCGGCTCGCGAGCCTCACCGACCAGGAGCGCAGGATCCTCGACCTGATCGGCGAGGGGCTCACCAATCGCGCGATCGGCGAGCGGCTCCATCTCGCCGAGAAGACGATCAAGAACTACGTCTCCAGCCTGCTGTCCAAACTCGGCATGGAACGGCGTGCGCAGGCGGCCGCCTATGTGGCCCGGATGCAGGCGGAGAAGCAGCGCTGAGTTTTCCGCGCTCTCCGTAGGGCCGTGCTTGAGTTTTCCGTGCTCTCCGTGGGGCCGCGCTGGCTTTCCGTGCTCTCCGTAGAGGCGATCAGCGCTCCGCGGACGCCGTCCAGCACTCCGTAGAGGTCGCTTATTCGGGACTTATGTCCCTCCATGGAGGGACGGGCGCCCCTTCTTCCGGTCTCGCGCGGTGCCGCACATTGAGAGGCATGCCGACCGACGAACAGCTCGCCGCCGGACTGCTCGGCCGCGTCCAGCACGGCCGCCTGGCGGCCAGCATGCGCGCGCTGCCCTTCCTGGCCACGGCCCGCCACATCGTGGTGGGCGGCCGCGTCCTGCTGCGGATGCACAGGGGACACGGCCACCACAGTGCGTGCGCGGGAAGCGTCGTCGCGTACGGCGCGGACAACCTGGGCTCCCCGCGCGGGGGCGAGGGCCACTGGTCCGTCCAGGTCGTCGGCGTGTGCGAGACCGTCGAGCCGACCGCCGCCCAGCTCGCGCTCTTCGGCCCGGCCCCGCGCCGCGTGGACGGCGCGCCCTTCGAGCCCGTGTACCTGGAGGTCACACCGGAGTTCGTCACCGTGCACTCGACGGACGGTGGCCTGGAGCTTGCACACCGGCACTGTCCGTGACAAGCCCGAGGTCAACGGCCTCTCCGGTGCCCTAACATCTGGCGCGTGCCGCGCTCATCTGTTTCGCCCGCCCTCTCCCCCGCACCCCCTCTGGGCGCCCTGCTGCGGCGATACGCCGCCGGGGTCCCGCTGGCCTGCGAACCCGTCGACCAGGGGCTGCTCAACCGCGGCTACCGCCTCGCCACCACCCGGGGCCGGTACTTCCTCAAGCACCATTTCGACCCCGAGACCGCCGACCCAGCCGCGATCGCCCGCCAGCACCGCGCGACCCAGCGCCTCGCCGACCTCGGCGTCCCGGTGGCCCCGCCGCTGACCGGAACCGACGGCCGCACGGTCGCGGTCATCGGCGGCCACGCGTACGCCCTGCATCCCTGGATCGACGGACGCCACCGCAGCGGGGCCCAGCTCACCACGGAGCAGTGCCGACGCCTGGGGGCGCTTCTGGGCGTCGTACACGCGTCCCTGGAGCGGGTGATGCCGCCGCGGCGGTCCGAGGAGCGTGCGGAGAGCGCCGACCTCGCCGACACCTTCGCCCTCATCGACGACCTGCTCGCCCGGGTACGCCGCCACCACCCGTGCGACGCCTTCGACGAGCTGGCCCGCCACCGCCTCCTGGAGCGGCGCGCCCTGCTGGAACGGCACGCGGACCGACGGCCCCCGCAGGGCGGCTCGGTGGGCTGGGTGCACGGGGACTTCCACCCCTTCAACGTGCTCTACCGGGGAGACACCCCCGCCGCGATCGTCGACTGGGACCGCCTCGGCGTCCAGCCGCAGCCCGAGGAGGCGGTCCGCGCCGCGGTGATCTTCTTCGTACGCCCCGCCGGCACGCTCGACCTGACGAAGGTACGGGCCTACGCGCGCGCGTACCGGCGCTCCGCGCGGGCCACCCCCTCCGAGCTCTCGGCCGCCGTGCACCGCGTGTGGTGGGAGCGGCTCAACGATTTCTGGATACTGCGCTGGCACTACGAGCGCGGGGACACCCGCGCCGACCCGCAGTTCCCCGCGGTCTCCGCGCTGGCGGTGTGGTGGACGCGGGAGTACGACGCAGTGTGCGAGGCGTTCGTGGGGTGAGGCCGAACCGACTCAACCGTGTCAGCCGGCTCACTCGGCGCGGTCGTCTCAGCCGTGGGGCTCGTGAAACGGCACGCGCGCGTGGAGCCCGATTCCGGGTTCCACGCGCGCGTGAAGCGTGTTGCGAAGGGGCCGGGTCAGCCGGTCCCGCCTGCTACGTCACCGACTTCGCCCGTCGGCTCGCCCGACGGTGTCGGATCGTCTGGCGGAGTCGTCTCCGGGTCCGATTCCGTCGGATCGTCCGTCGGAGTCGTCTCCGGGTCCGTCGGCTCGCTCTTCGTAGGAGATGGGGTGTTGCTCGGCGATGGTGTGTACGACGGCGTGTAGTCCGGGTCGCCGCCCGTGCCGGTGTCCTGGTCCGTGGGCTCGTCCGTGGGCTCGTCGGACGTGCTCTCGCTCGGTGTCGTCTCCTTCTCGGTCTGCGAGGTGGTCGGCGTCTCCTTCGTACCGCCCCCGCCGTCGTCGCCGTTGCCGTTCTGCAGCGCCAGCGCGACCCCCGCCGCGATCGCGACCACCGCGAGAACCGCGAGGATCCACAGCTTGCCGCGGCCGCTGCCCCGGTTGCCGTGCCCCTCGAAGCCCCCGTCGTCGCCGCCTCCGCCACGGCCGGGCTGCAGCATCGGTGACGGGATCTGGGTGGTGCCCGAGTCGCCGGGGTGCGGCAGCCCGGCGGAGCCCGCGAGGCCCATCGCCGGGGTGTTCACACCCTCGTGCATCTCCACGGGACCGGTGTTCCAGGTCCCGGTGTGGCCGCCCTGGTCGTACAGCATCTGCAGCCCGTACTGGGTGAGACCGCGCATCTCCTCGGCGGTCTGGAACCGGTCGTCCGGCTCCTTCGCGAGCGAGCGCATGACCAGGCCGTCCAGCTCCGGCGGCGCCGCGTCCGAGACCTCGGAAGGGGGCACCGGGATGTCCTGGACGTGCTGGTAGACGACCGACAGCGGGGTCTCACCGGTGAACGGCGGCCGCAGCGCGAGGAGCTCGTAGAGGAGGCAGCCCGTCGCGTACAGGTCGCTCCGGTGGTCGACCGCCTTGCCGAGCGCCTGCTCCGGCGAGAGGTACTGGGGCGTGCCCATGACCATGCCGGTTTGAGTCATTGTCGACTGGGCGCCGTGCAGGGCGCGCGCGATGCCGAAGTCCATCACCTTGACCGCGCCGGTGTTGGTGATGATCACGTTCGCGGGCTTGATGTCGCGGTGCACAATGCCGTGCTGATGCGAATAAGCAAGCGCTTCCAGCACTCCGGAGACGATGATGAGTGCCTGCTCGGGCCCGGGCGCCTCGGCGTTGAGCAGCAGGTCACGGATCGTGCGGCCCTCGACGAGCTCCATCACGATGTACGGGACGACCTGGTGTCCGACCACGTCCTCGCCGGAGTCGTAGACCGCCACCACCGCATGGTGGTTGAGCCCGGCCACCGACTGTGCCTCGCGTGTGAACCGCGCCTTGGACACGGGGTCTTCTGCCAGGTCGGAACGGAGCAGCTTGACCGCGACCGTCCGCCCCAGCCGGACGTCCTCGGCGGCGAACACCTCGGCCATGCCGCCCCGGCCCAGTCTGTGGGTCAGCCGATACCGGCCGTCGCCGACCAGCCCGCCGTTACCCCACAACTCCGGCGCATCTGACATACCGCCGCCAGTCGCCTCGGGGTCGGACGGGCCCTGAGCGCGCTGCTGCTGTGCCATCAGTCCTCGCCGTCGTTTCTGTCCGCACCGGTCGAAGTACGCGCGGTGGTTGTTACGGTCTCCGTCGGGCCACGCTACAGCCTCCGCGAGAGAGGCCGACCCGAGATGGACCGGCCATGAAACCCACACCCGGTCCGCGGGTGCAAATTCTGTGTACCGGCCGTACGGCACCTGTAACGCTTCCGCGACTCTTCTTTCGCGTACGGTCACGGAACGGGCACCGAGCTTGACGTGTCAGTGCCCTCCGGCAGACTTGGCCGGGAATAACACTAAGGATCACCGCCTCGGGGGCCACATCAGCAGCTTCGGCCCGCGTGACGGGGCACGCCGATGGGGGACGCAGAGACATGAGCCAGGACGGCGCACACGACCGGTACGCGGGGCGTTCGGTCGCCGGCGGGCGCTACCAACTGCGCGACCTGCTCGGCGAGGGCGGCATGGCCTCGGTCCATCTCGCGTACGACTCGGTGCTCGACCGACAGGTCGCGATCAAGACACTGCACACCGAGCTCGGCCGTGAGCAGGCCTTCCGCGAGCGCTTCCGCCGCGAGGCCCAGTCGGTGGCCAAGCTCACGCACACGAACATCGTCTCGGTCTTCGACACCGGCGAGGACGACCTCGACGGGGCGACGACTCCGTACATCGTCATGGAGTACGTGGAGGGCCGCCCGCTCGGCTCGGTCCTCGACCAGGACATCGCCCAGTACGGCGCCATGCCCGCCGACAAGGCCCTGAAGATCACCGCGGACGTGCTGGCGGCGCTGGAGATCAGCCACGAGATGGGCCTGGTCCACCGCGACATCAAGCCGGGCAACGTGATGATGACGAAGCGGAACGTCGTCAAGGTGATGGACTTCGGCATCGCCCGCGCCATGCAGTCCGGTGTCACGTCGATGACGCAGACCGGCATGGTCGTCGGCACCCCGCAGTATCTGTCGCCGGAGCAGGCCCTCGGCCGGGGCGTGGACGCCCGCTCGGACCTGTACTCGGTCGGCATCATGCTGTTCCAGCTGGTCACCGGGCGGCTGCCGTTCGAGGCGGACTCGCCGCTGGCCATAGCGTATGCGCACGTCCAGGAGGAGCCCGTCCTGGCCTCCTCGGTCAACCGCTCGCTGCCGCCGGCCGTGGACGCGCTGATCACCCGCGCACTGAAGAAGAACCCCAACGAGCGTTTCCTGAACGCCGAGTCGATGCGCGACGAGTGCCTGCGCGTGGCCCAGTCGTTCCAGGCCGCACCGCCGAGCATCGTGCCGGGTGCCCAGACGTCGAGCGGCGCCGGTGTCGGCTCCGCGGTGTTCCCGCCTGTCGACCAGTCGGCCCAGGCTCCGCAGGGCAACGTACAGACGCCGTACCAGCCGGGCGCCTACGGTCCGCCGACCCCGGCGCACTCGTCGACGCCCGCCCCTTCTTCGTACGGCTATCCGCAGCAGGGCGGCTACCCGACGCCGGCCCAGACCGCCGCGTACTCCCCGCAGCAGGGCTACTCGACCCCGCCGCCGTACACGATCACGCCGCAGCAGTCCTCGGCGCCCGCCTCCGGGGGCGGGCGCAAGAGCAACATGCCGGTGATCGTGGGCTCGATCGTCGTCGCGCTGGCCGCCGTCGGCGGGCTGATCGCCGCGCTGCAGCTGGGCGGCGGGGGCGACGACGACAAGGGCGGCGGCAGCGAATCCAGCCCGTCGGCGTCCGTGGTGGCCGGGCACAAGGGGCCGGACACCACGAAGAAGATCGAGAAGACCGAGTGCACGGAGCCCGACGAGTCGTACAACGACGCCGACAAGATCAAGGTCCCGGACTTCAAGTTCAAGAACATGGACTCGGTGAAGACATGCCTGCAGGCGGCGGGCTGGCAGTACGAGAGCCAGCCGGTCGACGAGAACGCCTACGGCCAGGACACGGTGATGAGCCAGATCCCCGCGGCGGACGCGGACGTCGACCCCAAGAGCATGCCCAAGATCCAGCTCTATGTGTCGACGGGCAATCCCGCCTGATTACTTGACCGTTCGGACCCACCAGGACCGTTCGGACACGCGAAGGGGCCCGGCATTTCTGCCGGGCCCCTTTCGTCCGCGCGCTGTTCGGAGTGATGGGAGTCGTCGGAGTTACGGGTGCAGATTCGGGTTCGGACCGCAGTTACAGGTACGGACCCCCGACACGGCCGCCCGCTCGCGGATCGTCGTCGTCCTCGCCGCCGCCCACACCCGGCGGAAGCGCCCGGCGCATGGACTCCAGCTGGGCGCGGGCCGCCATCTGCTGGGCGAACAGGGTGGTCTGGATCCCGTGGAAGAGCCCTTCGAGCCACCCGACCAACTGGGCCTGCGCGATCCGCAGTTCCGCGTCGGAAGGGATTCCGTCGTCCGTGAACGGCAGGGAGAGCCGCTCCAGTTCGTCGACGAGGTCGGGAGCGAGACCGTCCTCCAGCTCCTTGACCGAGCTGGCGTGGATCTCCTTGAGCCGGACCCGGCTCGCCTCGTCGAGGGGTGCCGCACGCACCTCCTCCAGCAGCTGCTTGATCATGCTCCCGATGCGCATGACCTTGGCGGGCTGCTCCACCATCTCCGTCACCGGGACCTCACGGGAGTCCTCGTCTCCTCCGCCGCCGAGAGCCATCCCGTCCTGGCCAACGACCAGGATCTGGGGGTTCTCCGGCGACCTTTCGTTCCTCGGCATCTCCATGCCGCCATTCTCTCGCACCCGCACACTTCATCACCCTGGTGCCCCCTCCCGGGCGTGATCCACCATGTACGCACCGGCCTCGCGCGTCAGACCGGCGGCGTGGGCGGCTGCGGCGGATCGGTGGCCGCCGCGTCCGCGAGCCGCAGCAGCCGGGCCTCACAGTGGTCGAGCCACCGCATCTCGGCCTCCGCACGGAAGACGAGGTGCTCCAGGACGAGCAGCCGGGCCACCTCGTCCCGGTCCGCGGGGCCCTCCGCGAGCGCCTGGGCCCGCAGCCGGGTGTACGTGTGCATCGCCTCCGAGAGATACCGCCGCTGTGTCTCCACGATCGCCCGTATGTCGGCCCCCGGCGCCCCGACCGCCATGGCCAGCTTGATCGCCAGCTCGTCGCGCGGCAGGTTCGTGCGCTCCACCGGACGCGTGAACCAGGACCGCAGCTCGGCCCGGCCCGCGTCCGTCAGCGCGTACACCACGTGTCCGGCCTCGTCCGCACCCTGCTGGACGACCAGACCGTCCCGCTCCAGCCGGCCCAGCGTCGTGTAGACCTGCCCGATGTTCAGCGGCCAGGTGGAGCCGGTGCGCGCCTCGAACTCGGTGCGCAGCCGCGAACCGTAGCGGGGCCCACGCTCCAGAAGCGCCAGCAGACCGTGACGTATCGACATAACCGGTATCTCTACCCTGTACATCTGTGCACGCCAAGGGTGTCACTGAGGGTGATCGCGTCGGCACCCGGCGATCGAGATGCCGGTGCGGGCGCCTCGTGTGACTCTGGTGCCGTCGATCTTGGTTCCTTCGCACCAGGAGGGGGTCACCGACGTGCCTCCATGGCTCCGCGCCCTGCGCGTGACCGGCCTGCTGCTGGTCCTGCTGGCGGGCCCCGCTCCGATGTCGTACGCCGTCCCGTACGTCTTCTCCTACGAACCCGCGCCCGGCGAGTCACGGGCAGGCAGCCGGGCCGGAGAGGGCCGCGAGCGGCCGGGCCGGCCACCCGCGCCGACGGAGGAGGAGACAGAGGAAGAGCAGGCGGAAGAGGAAGCGGAAGCGCAGTACGAGGCTCAGGAGGAGGACGCCGGGGCCGGTCACCCGGACGGTCCAGCGGACGGCGAGCAGTCGGAGGGCGCTGTCGCCCCCGAGACGCCCGGGAACACCGTGCCCACGTCCCGCCCGCCGGTCGACGCCGAGCAGGCCGCCGGCCGCGTACGCGCCACGGAACCCGTCCTGCGGGTCCTGCCCCTCGGCAGCGGACTGGTCCTCATCGGCCTGGGCCTCGGCCTCGCGTTCGTCGCGCTGCGCGTACGACGAAGCTGAGGCGGGACCGGCCCGCGGCCCCGCCTCAGCCCCGGCCGTCGAGTCCTACGGAAGCGTGAGCAGCACCTTCCCGATGTTCCCGCTCTCCTCCAGCACCCGGTGCGCCGCGGCCGCGTCGCTCATCGGCAGCTCGCGGTCGACCACCGGACGTACGTGACCCGCGGAGACCAGCGGCCAGACATGCTCCCGTACGGCCGCGACGATCGCCGCCTTCTCCCCGGCGGGACGGGCGCGCAGCGAGGTCGCGGTGACGGCGCCGCGCTTGCCCAGGAGCGTCGCGATGTTCAGCTCGCCCTTGATGCCGCCCTGCATACCGATGATCGCGAGCCGTCCGTTGACCGCGAGGGCCTTGACGTTCCGGTCCAGGTACTTGGCGCCCATGTTGTCGAGGATGACGTCGGCGCCGGCCCCGTCGGTGGCGGCCTTGATCTCCTCGACGAAGTCCTGCTCGCGGTAGTTGATCAGCACGTCCGCGCCGAGCTCGGCGCAGAAGTCCAGCTTCTCCTTGCTGCCCGCGGTGACGGCGACCTTCGCGCCGACGGCCTTGGCAAGCTGGATCGCCATGGTGCCGATGCCGCTCGCCCCGCCGTGCACGAGGAGCGTCTCGCCGGGGCGGAGGTGGGAGATCATGAAGACGTTGGACCAGACCGTGCAGGTCACCTCGGGCAGAGCGGCCGCCTTGTCGAGCGCGACCCCCTCGGGCACGGGCAGCAGCTGCCCGGCCGGCACGGCCACCTTCTCGGCGTACCCGCCACCGGAGAGCAGCGCACACACCTCGTCCCCGACGGCCCACCCCGACACACCGGCACCGACCGCCGCGATCCGCCCGGAGCATTCGAGACCTGGGTACGGGGACGAGCCGGGCGGCGGATCGTAGAACCCCTGCCGCTGCAGCAGATCAGCACGGTTCACCGCGCTCGCCGCCACCTGGATGAGGACTTCCCCGTCGCCGGGAACGGGGTCCGGCGCCTCCGCCCACTTGAGCACTTCGGGGCCGCCGGGCTGGGTGATGGTCACTGCCTTCATGGGGCCGACGCTACTCCTGTCACACAGCGTGTCCCTGCCGGCCCGTTCGACCATCGGCGGCAGTTCGTCCGCCTCGCCCTCGATGCGCAACTCGACCATGAGCCCGGCCGACGAAGCCTCCGCGGTCAGCTCGGTGAGGTCGGCGCCGACCGGGCGCAGCGGTGCGTCGTCGGTCTTCTCCCGCAGGACACCGATCACCTCTCCGAGCCGTTCCACCGCGTCCCCTGCCCTGACCCTGATGTCGCCCGCGGCCTTAAGACCGCCCGGATCGAGAACCGGCCGGAAACCAGCCCTCCCGGCCAGGGCCACACCGTTGATCGCCACGCTGTCCATGCACGCGACGGTACGGACGTCGAGGGCGGTCCGACACTGCCGAAAGTCCAATGCCCGCGCCTGCGCCCCCGGTGGGCGAGGTTCAGTCCTGCCTCAGTGGCCTCATGTCCGGTGCGACACGGGTGTGGGGGGTGACGCGGACGATGGTGATCAGACGGTCCGTCAACTGCAGCTTGCCGATGGCGGGATCGTCGTAGCCGAGGACGCGGTGTCCTCGTACGACGCTGACCACCAGGTCCTCGGTCTCGCGGACGCCCTTGCCCACCTCGGCCTTTATGACGGGTCGTTCGACGATGTCGAGGCCGCTGCCCTGCTGGATGAGGTCCTCCATGACCATGCCCGCGCTGGGGCTGAGCACGGAGAGACCGAGGAGGCGGCCGGCCGCGCTGGCGCTGGTGATGACGGCGTCGGCACCGGACTGCTTGAGCAGTGGCGCGTTCTCCTCCTCGCGCACGGCGGCCACGATCTTCGCCCCGCGGTTGAGCTGCCGGGCCGTCAGCGTGACGAGCACGGCGGTGTCGTCGCGCTGGGTCGCGATGATGATCTGCCGCGCCCGCTGGACCTCGGCACGGATCAGTACGTCGCTGCGGGTGGCGTCGCCGACCACGCCCGCGTACCCGTCAGCCGTCGCCGCGTCGATCACCTTGAAGTTGGGATCGACGACCACGACCTGCTCCTTCTTCAGCCCCGTCGCGCACACGGTCTGAATCGCCGAGCGGCCCTTCGTGCCGAACCCGATGACAACGGTGTGCTCCCTCAAGGCGGTCCTCCAGCGGTTCAGTCGCCACTCCTCCCGGGTGCGTTCGGTGAGGACCTCGAGAGTGGTGCCGACCAGGATGATCAGGAACATCACGCGCAAGGGCGTGATCACGAAGATATTGGTGAACCGGGCGGCGTCACTGACGGGGGTGATGTCGCCGTATCCGGTGGTGGAGAGCGTGACGGTCGCGTAGTAGAAGGCGTCGAGCAGGTCGACCGAGCCGTCCGAGTTGTCGTTGTAGCCGTCGTGGTCGGCGTAGACGATGAGGGCGGTGCCGACCAGCACGAGCAGCGCGATGGTGACCCGCTTGGCGACCTGCCTCAGGGGATGTTCCACCCGTCGGCGGGGCAGTTTCACCCGGCGGGTGACGAGGCGTTCGTCCGCGTGACGGGCGATCGCGTCCTGGCCCGGAAGTTTCACGTGAAACACACCCCGATCCCGGCCGTCGCCCAGGGCAGGTCGAGAATCTCCAGCTCCTGGCCGGGGCGCGCCCCGCCGGGCGGCACGACCGCGAGCGCGTCGGCCACGGCGATGCCCCGCAGCATGGCCGGTCCGTTGTAGTGCAGCGGCACGGCCCGGTCCTCGCGCAGGACGACGGGGATCAGCCGGGTGTCGTACGGGTGGCCGTGCACGGTCTCCTTCAGGGGCAGCGTGTACGTCTCCGGGGCCGCGCGGCCCGCGAGGGTGCGCAGCAGGGGTTCGGCGAGCGTGAGCAGGCCGGATACGGCGGCGAGGGGGTTGCCGGGGAGGCCGACGAGGTGCTGGTTCTCCTTGGTGCGGGCCAGGAGCATGGGGTGGCCGGGGCGCACCTTGACGCCGTCCACCAGGAGCTCGGCGCCGATGCGGCGCAGGGTGGGGTGCACATGGTCGACGGGGCCCGCGGCGGTGCCGCCGGTCGTGACGACGAGGTCGGCGTCGGAGTTCTTCAGGGCCTTGCGGAGGGCTTCGGCGTCGTCGCCGAGCCTGCGTACGGCGATGACGTCCGCGCCGAGCGCGCGCAGCCAGGACGGCAGCATGGGGCCGAGCGCGTCCCGGATCAGTCCGTCGTGGGGCAGGCCCTCGGTGAGCAACTCGTCCCCGAGGACGAGGACTTCGGCGCGGGGCCGGGGGAGTGCGGAGACGGTGTCGTATCCGGCGGCCGCGGCGAGCCCGAGCACGGCCGGGGTGACCACCGTGCCGCGCTGCAGCAGGGGATCGCCGGAACGGCACTCCTGGCCCCGGGGACGGATGTCCTGCCCGGGCACGACCTCCCGGGTCGCGTGGAGCCGTTCCTTCTCGTCGGTGCGGCCGTGCTCGCTGCGGATCACCGCGGTGACGTCCTGCGGGATCCGCGCGCCGGTCGCGATACGGACGGCCTCGCCGTCGGTGAGGCGCTCGGGCTCGGCGTGACCCGCGAGGACTCCCTCGGCCCGGACGTCCCAGGGTCCCGGCCCGGCGACGGCCCAGCCGTCCATCGCGGAGGTGTCGAACGACGGCAGGTCCGTGAGGGCGGTGAGGGGAGCGGCGAGGACGAGGCCCAGCGCGGCGTCGAGGGTTACGGAGACGGGGGGGGCGTCCGGCCTGCGAGGCGCTCGCCCGGCGAGGGCGCGGGCCTCGGGCCAGGGGGTCGCCCTGTGGTGGCCGTGCTTGGCCGTGTGGGCGCGGGAGGGTCCGTCGGCGGCGTGTTCCCCGTGTTCACGGCTGCCGCCCCGCGGTGACGGCTGGGGCACGGCGGGAGAATCTCCAGTGGCTCCGGAGCCGTCGGGCACCTGCGCACCGCCTTCCTTGGCCAGGGCGAGGGCCTCCTCCACGTCGAGGTCGTCGAGGCCGACCTCCTCGTACTGCCCCGGGGCGGTCATCCGGCGTCCGGGCGGGATTCGGGAGCGGCGGTCTCAGAACCGGTGCTGGTGCCGGTGGTGGTCCCAGTGCTGGTGTCGGACGGGGCCGTCGGAGGTGGTGCGGTGCCGTCGTCCGTCTCCGCCTCAGCCGCCCAGCGCAGGGCCAGCGCCGTCGCCTTGCGGGCGGCCTCCGCGACCGCCTCCGGGCCCCCCTTGGCCTGCGCCGCCGCATACCCCACGAGGAACGTGGTCAGCGGCGCCGCCGGACGGGCCACGCCGTGCGCGGCGTCGCGGGCGAGGTCGAGCAGGGTGGCGGTGTCGACGTCCAGGTCGATGCCGAGCTCGTCCTTGACTGCGGTGATCCATTCATCCAACACGTGCCCATGCTCCCTGATACGTGTCCGGGCGGCGGCGATGTCGTCCCAGGTGTCGCAGTCGAAGGACGCGACGGGGTCGGTGATACGGGTGAGTTCGAGCGCAGCGGTGAGCCGGCGCAGCGGCAGCCCGGTCAGTTCGCCGTGCTCGGTACGGAGGGCCGCAAGCTCGCGGCGCAGCGCCGTACTCCGGTACGCGGCCACCAGCGGCTGGTCGCGGCCGCCGGAGTCGGTGAGCAACACGCCCTCCGTGCCTGCCTCTTGAAGAGCGGTCAGCAGCCGCTCGACCGTCTTCTCGTCCAGGAACGGCAGGTCGGCGGAGAGCACCACGACGTACGCGGCGGTGGTGTGCCGGAGGCCGGCGTCGAGGGCGGCCAGCGGGCCCCCGCCGGGCGGGTCCTCGCGCGCCCACTCCACCGGACGCGGGG
>NZ_JAPWHT010000165.1:0-20267 GCF_027270795.1 Streptomyces sp. ActVer | reverse complement strand
CCGCGCGACCACGGTCCACACGGCGAGCCCCAGCACCAGCACGGTCCCCGCGCCGATCCCGCCCACGGCCACCGCCTTCATCGCGGTGTTCCCGTCCGGTCCCCCGTCGCCACCGGCCGCCGCGGCTCCGTTCGATGCCTCGGCCTTGTCCCCCGCGGTCACGTCGAACACGTCGGGCGGCACGGCGGTTCCGTCGTACACCGCCGGTGCCCCGGCCGTACCGCTCACCCGCACCCGGAGGGTCAGGTCGAACGACCCGTCGCCGAACTTGCCGGCCATCTCCGCACCGAGGTGCACGGCCAGGTAGTACCAGCCCGCGAACCGCATTCCGCTCACCTGGTCGTCGACGTCGTACCGGTTCTCGTAGGCGACCGGGGGCAGCGGCTCCAGCGTGGCCGACTTCGCCTTGCCGTCGTATCCGGTGCCCGCGTCGTCCACGAAGGCACGCACCGGGTTGTAGAGCGACAGGCCGAGGGCGTTGCCCAGGAACCCGTCGCCGCTCGCCGGGCCCAGTTCGGCCGTGGCGTAGAGCTGTTGCCCCCAGTCGACGGGAACGCGGTAGAAGAGCGTCTGCCCGGCCCGGATCCCGTCCTTCCAGACCCCCTGTTCCAGGGAACGCGCCTCGTTGAAGCTCGTACCGCCCCTACGAGTCCTGGCGAGGCCGTCGACCGCTTGCGGGGACGCGGAGTCCCACACCTCGGGGGCGGTCGTCGAAGAGGCCTTCTTCAGAGCGGGCTCCGACACGTACCGAAGCTCCAGCTCCCAGTCGTCCGGCGAGGACCCGGCACCACCGATGCGCTCGACGAGCACGGAGTACGCCCCCGCGCTCTTGCAGGTGTAGGTGCCGGGGCCGGCCCTGCGCGAGGCCCAGGCGGTGATCGGCCGCGGGCTCTCGGTGGGCCCGAACCGTGCGGCACCGGCGTCCCCGGAGAAGCACTTGTGGCCGTCGGGGTCCTGCATGGACACCTTGATGCCGTCCGAGTACACGGCCCTCGTGCCCGTCTTGGGGACGGCGGTGACCGACACATAGGCGGTGGACACGGCGTCGAGCCGCAGCCCGTAGTAGAGCTTCCCCTTGTCGCGGAGGGTGCTCCTGTAGGTCGTGCCCGCTGTCAGCCGTACGCCATCCTTGGCCGTCGTCGCGCCCTCGATCCGCTCGGCGCCGGCTGCGAAGCGGTACGGAGGGGGAGTGCCGGCCGCCGTCGCCTGTCCCGCCGAGGCCACGGCCGCGAAGAGCGCCGCCGCCCCGGCCAGGACCGTACGGCCGCGCCACCGTCCCGTGCGCCGCCCCATCACGCGCCACCCCTCGCCGTAGCACCGGATCGTCACTCACCGGGCGTCCGCGGACCGGTGTCGGCGCTGTCCCGACGCTGTCCCGGACGTCCGTGAAGCCTCGACCATCCTGCCCCTCCGGCCGTCGCGCCACCCCTTGTTCAGCCACGCAAGCGCTTCCTGTGACGTCCACGACGCTTGAGGTCCACAACGCGCTGCCCCGGCCCTGCCCCCGACAACACAAAACCCCGACCGCGAGGCGGCCGGGGTCTGTACTAAGGCTGTCGTCGATACTCACGAACCCGTGGGCACGGAGTCGGTCGCCTCCGTCCACAGATCCTGCTCGGCGCGATCCGCCTGGATCTGGCGGTACACGAGGAGCCCGCCGATGGCGGCCAGTGCGACCAGGAGAAGCTTCTTCACCGCGCGACCTCGTCTTTCCTTGGCGTAGGGGACTTCTGCCGCCCGACTATACACACCGGCCGATACCGATCAGTGACCTGCGTCGGCCGCCAACTCCCGCACGGCACGCAGCAGTAGAACCGGACGACGGCGCTCCTTTCGGAGCGTGAGAAGTCACCACACACGGTGACTTTTACGACTCTTTCTCGCTTTTCTGGCTTCTTGGGTCCATCCGGGTGGTGTTCATCGGAAGATCGACGCGCCACGGGCGTCGGTCCGTCACTTCGCAACCGACATACACATCATGAGGAAAGTATGCAAATCCACCCACCCGAAAGGAGAGGGGACCATGACTCGCAACACGGTCGTGAACCTGTGGACCGCGATTGTCACCACCTTCCTCGCGCTGTGCACGTCACTCGGACTGATCACGACGACCGCCGTCGCCGCTGTACCCGCGACGGAGGCAGCGCGCAACACCGACACCCCGCAGGACGCGACGGCGCAGGAGGAGCCCATCCGGACCCGCCCACGGGCGAATTCCCTGCCACCCACGATGAAACAGCGCATCCACGCGGAGGCGCACGGTTCCTCACCGTCCTGCCGGCACCGCCCGCCGACGGACGCCATGGACACGGACGCCACCGGCACACGGGACAGTGCCGAGGCACCAGCCGTCGTCGCCGCCGTGAGCGCCGCAGTACCTACTGCCGTCGATACGACGGACTTCGGCGTGAGGGAACCTGTCACGAGGGATGTCGTCGCGGCACCCGCCCGTCCCTGCTGCACCACCCACCTGACGACCGGCGCCGTCGACGTACCCGCGGTACCGGCCGTGCGGGCAGCACCACCGGCAACTCCGGCAGGCCAGACGGGCCCGGCAGCACCCGCCATGGATGCCACGCCCATCAGTGCCGTCATGCTCCCCTCGCAGTCCTCGGCACCGGTCCAACTCCCGGCGCCGGCTCACGCTCCCGTCCTGGCCGCCGTCGGCTCGGCAACTCGGGGATGACCTCGTACCCCCAGCATCGCCACAGGCATATGCCATCGCCTTCAGCCGACCGTTTCACCGGCCGAGTCGCAGGCGTCCCGCGACGGCCCCGGGAGGGATGGGCGAATTCCGGTCAGACGGGCTCCCAGGACGAGTCGACGGCGACCAGGGCTGTCAGTTCACCCGGCAACTCCACCAGAGCGCCGCAGAAGCAGACGAAACGATCGTCCACCGAGGCCGGCGCACCGAGGTCGATCGTCAGAATCGCCGCGACCTCGCGCAGTAATTCACCGGTAGCCGTACCGCGCGCCACCAGGATGCTTACTTCGTCAGGGTCCCAGATGGCGGTCTTCGGTAGGTCGTCCACCACAGAAATCACGATGCACACAGGTATCTCCCCAGGGATGCATGAGGGCATGCAGATATCCCGCTCCGGGAGGCCAGCGGCCTACCGATCGTACCCGCACGTGTTCTCTGGGTAAGAGCTGTTGGGGTATTCCATGGAGAGTTGCCAGTCCGAAAGTGCCACTCCGCCGCTCCGGCGGCAGGACATGCGCTCCGGCAGAAGGACCTGCCCACGTACGGGCCGTCAGATCGTGCGACTGAGCTGGAGCATCGCTTCGGCGTTCTTGACCAGTGCGCGCTGTTTTGATTCGGGCAACTGCCGGTACAGCTTGAGCAGTTGCGCCTCGCGTTCGTCCCCGCTGGGTCCGGGCACCGGCCGACCGACGGAGGCGAAGAACTCCCGCGGCGTGGTTCTCACGCCCCAGCGACGGAACACCTCGACCATCGCACGCAGCCGCTCCGGATCGATACGGGACGTCCCACGCGTCCGGTTCATCCAGGCGTTGAGTGTCGGATAGGAGATACCGGCCTCCGCGGCCAGGTCCTTCTGGGTCCTGCCCTGCGACTCTCCGAGAAGACGCTCAAGCAGTACGGGCAAGTCCTCGCCCTCGACGACGAAGTCCTGGTCCTGGTCCAGGTCCGGCTCGTCCACGTCGGACGCCCCATTCGGCTGAAAGTTCCTGGTCACAAGCTCAAGCATCAACCATCGGCATCTACAAGTGCAAGTAGATCGCAGATCGATCGGTTGAGTTTCCGTAAAAAAAAGCATCGTGTCGCACCCAAGTGCTACGACACGCCCGCGTCTCCACACCTTCACATCTTCAGTCGCATGATTAACGCCGTCCGCCAGAGTTTGCCGAGTGCACCGTCAGCTGTCGCGCTTGACGTATCTACATCTACATGCATAGTGTAGATACGTCGATCAGGCGCGCCCGGCAGCCCCCGCATCGCCCGCACGGAGGAACATCCACGTGTGAGACGGGCGGATCAACCACCAGCGGATCGAGCCCAGCACACCCGCCCCCCTCACCCCCTGCAACCCGCGGCCACCGCTGACCACCATCAGCCCGCCTTTCCATCCACACCCCTGCACCCCGGAACTCCGGCACCCACTCAGAGAATCTACATCTACATGTATATCGAGTATTTCAGCCGAAGAACATCCCGGACCCCGGCAAAGCCCTCGTTCCTGGGCACGTCCCAGGACCCGCCCAGGACCCCAGGACGAAACCCACAAGCACTCGCGCAGAAGGAGCACCCAGCCCGTGTCCGCACAGATCAGACGAGAGACCAGACCGTGTCGGCAGACGGCCTTGACGAACGGCGGGAACGACGTGATCGCCAATGTCGACGTGGTCGATAGGGTCGCCGAGGTGGACGGGGCCGGAGCCGACATGGTCGACCGGGCCCGGGCCGGCGACCGCGAGGCATTCGCGGCTCTCTACGTCGATCACCAGCACTTCGTATACCGGTATCTCCTCTTCCGCACCCGGAACCGGCATCTGGCCGAGGACCTCACCCAGGAGGTCTTCATCAAGGCGCTGCGCCACATCGAGAGCTTCACCTGGCAGGGCACGGCCTTCACGGCATGGCTGCTCACCATCGCCAGAAACCTGCACCTGGACGAGGTGAGGACCAAGCGCTCCCGGCTGGAAACCCTGGTCTCCGAAGTAGGGGACAGCGACACGCACGACCGCAGCGCCGAGTCCGGCGCGCTGCACACGCTGGAGACGATCGAGACCCGTGAAGCCGTGTGGAACGCCCTGCACACGCTGAACAGCCATCAGCGACAGTGCATGGAACTGCGGTTCATCGGCGAGATGTCGCCCGAGGAGACCGCCTGCGCCATGGGACGTACCGTCGGCGCGGTCAAGGCACTCACCTTCCGGGCCAGGCAGAAACTGCGTGCGGCGTCGGAGAGGGAGGCCGCGGCATGAACAGGAACCTGCCCCACGCAGAGCGCGTGATCCGTACGGCGCTCTCAGTGAGCACCTCGAACCAGGCCAGGGCCGTCGCCCACGCCCTCGATGTGGCCCACCTGCTGGTGGATCCGGAGCGGACGTTCGGACTCGTTCTGCACCGCACGCCGAGCGGCGCCTGGGCCCGGGTACCCGGGCAGCTGACGGAACTGGAGAGGCAGGCTTTCGCCTGGGACCACTCGTGCGAGCGGGCCAGGCTGGTCGCGGCCACCATCGAGCAGCACATCGGCGGGCACCCGGATGTCGACAGCATCCGGGCCGACGGGGACTGCGTACGCGTCGAAATCCGCGTCCCCGACCAGGAGCAGTGGCGGCGGTGGCGCGCGCACTTCGGCATCAGACGCGACGCGGAGGCACCCCTGGGGCACGCGGTCGTCGGCGAGAGCCGTCATGCCGGCGTCCGCGTGTCGGTGCTCGCGCACAAGCTGCAGCAGACGCCTTGGCCCCGGCCCGTCTCTGCTCCCGCGAGCACTGGTCCTGGTCCTGGTCCTGGTCACGGACGCGACCACGCCACGCAGATCGAACCCGCCCCACAGATGTACGAGTACGAGGGGATCGTTTACAACCTGGCGTTGCCACAGCGGGACGCACACGGGGACGTCTGGTACTTCCACGGCGGACGGACGCCGAGCGGCATGCCTCTGCTGTCACTGGACGGCCGTGCCGAGCGGTGCACACTCGCCAATGTGACGTCCCTGATGGGGCCCTTGGTGGCACTGGAGCCAGAAACCTCCTCCGCAGCGCCCGACAAGGCCGTGACAGCCCGGCCGGACGCCTCGGCGGGTACTCCGTCTCTGCCCAAGGCGCGCCGGTCCCGGGCCGTCCAGCTCACCACGGCCCGGCTCACGGTCGTTCGGACACCGACACCGGCCCCGGCACCCACCTCGGCCCCGGCCCCGGCACCAATGCCGACGCCAACGCCGTCGAGGCCCACCCCCGCGCTGGCGTCCGTGCCCGCCCTCCCGTCCTCGGCGGCCCTGTCGTACGCGGCGAGCGGACCACCCGTACCGAACACCCGGCGCGTTGGACTCGTACGCACAGGACCGGACACCTGGGAGGCCGCGGACCGCACTGCGGACCGGGCCACCGACCGGGCCACCGACCGGGCCGCGGCGCGGGGCGAGAAGTGATCGAGTGAGAACGCCGATCACCGGAGGCGCCGCCCCCGCCCACGACCAGGACCGCCGCCTGGACCATGACCGGAACCAGAACGGGCGCGACAGCCGCAGCAGGGCGTGGGAGTTGAACGCCCTGTGCCGGAACAAGGACCCCGAGCTGTGGTTCTCCGGCAGAACCCGTGCGACAGCAAGAGCCCTGTGTCATTCCTGCGAGGTCCTTGAGGAGTGCCGGGCGGCCGTCATGCGACGCGAGGCCGGTCTGCCGAAGTGTGATCGAGGGGGAATAGTCGCGGGCCTGACCGGTCCTCAGCGCCACGCGCTGGAGAAGCGGCTCAAGCGGGGCCCCGTATTCCCGCCCGAGTCACCGCCCCCGCCCGGAGCGCCCCTGCTCCGCAGCGAGCCGGCGCCCTGCGGCACGCGCTCGGCGTACCAGCGACACGTACGCAGGGGTGAGCCCGTGGACGACGCCTGCCGGGCCGCCAACGCGCAGGGCGCCAGCCAGTACCGGCGAACGGGCACCACCCGCCTCCGCCCGACCGGATAGGCCCCGCCCCGGCCTTCCCAGCGCCCGCACGAATCCCCCGGGCGACCTCACACCCCTCCCTCAGCCTCCTTGCCTCGGAGTACCCATGTCCCTTTCACCGCCCTCGCCCCCTCCGCCCCCACCGTTCCCCCCGTCCCCGCCGCTGCCGCCCCTCCCGGCTGGGCCCGAGCCCCGCCCGAAGCGGTTCGGCCGACGTGGATCCCCCGCATCCGCAGGCCGGTCACGTCGCCCACGCAGCTCACGCAGGTTCTTCGGCAGCCTCCTGCGGACTCCCGTCGCAGCCCCCGACGCGGCCCCCGACACGGCAGACCGGTGGGCAGACCTCCTCCAGCGCCTCGGGAACGACCTGAGCACGTCCAGGGCTCAGACGGCCCGCTGGAAGCGGCACGCCGACGCGTACGCGCGCGAGCGCGACGTCGTGGCGCGCGAGCGGGCATATCTCCTCTCCTGGCTTGCCGCACTGCACCCGGCGTCCGCCGTCGTGTCGCAGGCACCGACACCCGACGGCACGGCAGGCGGCTGGCACGTCCTGAGCCTCGTCGCAGGGGGTCGGCCGCTCTCCTGGACCCTGGCACCCCGGGAGGTCCCGCTCTTCCAGCACGTGCGCCGGGCCGGGGACGCCGACACGCGCGTGTGGAGGGACGCCCAGGAGATAGAGGCGCAATACGCCCATATCCACCGCCACACACGCATGCTGGCGCTGGAGGACAACCTGACCCGGGTCGTCGAGGAACTCCGAGGCAGCGACTGACCTGGATCAGGCTCCTCGCTCCGCCCCTACCCCCCGGACTCCGGCCGACAAGCTCGGGAGGCACGTCGACCGGACTGTGAGCGCCCCCCCTGCACATCGCAGCAGGGGGGCGCCGCACGTTCCCTGACGGCCGGTCAGCAGCGGGACGCGGAAGTCCCCGGCCACCCCGGGCGGACGCGCTCTCAGGGATTCCCAGGGCTCCTGAGACTCCCGGGACAGGACTCGCAGAGATCTCAGTGACCGCAGATACCCAAGGGATCACAAGGCCCTACGGGATTCACTGTCGCCGTTGCCCAAGGACACAGAACTCATTGCCTTCGGGGTCTGCCATGACAACCCACGACTGCTCACCCTGGCCGATGTCGACGCGCTTCGCGCCATGCGCCTCAAGGCGGGCCATCTCGGCGGCCTGGTCGTCGGGCCGGAAGTCGAGATGCAACCGGCTCTTGACCTTCTTGCTCTCGTCGATCCGGACGAAGTCCGTCCCCGGCAGGCGATCCGGCGTCTGGCGGATCTCGAACTCCTCGTCGGAGGAGTGGACGACAACCCAGCCCAGAGCCTCGGCCCACCACTGCCCCAGGGCCGCCGGATCCTCCGAGTGGACGAGCACCTGTTCCCATTCCAAGGTCATCCACCGACCCTAGGCCTACCAGCACCTCGTCGACCCCACCCGCCGGACCCGCGACCTGGTCCACCAGTCACGTGATACGAGCCGTGCATGCCAAAGACCCCCAGGCATAATGGCCTGAGGGTCTTTGAACTGGTGGGGCTAACAGGATTTGAACCTGTGGCCTCATCCTTATCAGGGATGCGCTCTAACCAACTGAGCTATAGCCCCGCCGCGCTCTGCGGTGTATGTCCCGCGCGCTGACCTCTGAAGATTAGCGCACGACGGGGTCAGTCCCAAAATCGGTATCCGAGCCCCGCTCCAGCCTGCCCGGACAGCCTGACAGCACATCCCCGGAGAGCGTGAGAGCGCATCCCCGACAAGGGATGCGCTCCAAGCAGGAAGCGGTAACGACAACGTTTTACTCGTCTTCGGCGAGCGTCAGCTCGATACCGCCGACGAAGCCCGCGGAGAGGTTGTAGATGAACGCTCCGAGGGTGGCGAGCGCGGTGGCGAGGACGACGTCGATGACCGCGATGATCGACGTGAAGATGAGCACACGCGGCAGCGACAGGAAGGACTGAAGGTCGAAGCCGTTGGACTCGTTCGAGCCGGTGGCCTCGGAGATCGTGCCGCCCACCGTCGAGAAGACGCCCATGGCGTCCATGACCATCCACAGGACCGCGGCCGCGACGATCGTGCAGATGCCGAGCGCGATGGAGAGCAGGAAGCTGACCTTCATCACCGACCACGGATCGGCCTTGGCCACCCGCAGCCGCGCCTTGCGCGTGCGCGGCGTCGTACGGGCGCCGGTGCGCGGCCTGCGGACAGCGCCGGTGACCGCCTGCTGTGCCGGGTACGCCTGCGGCGGGTGGTACGGCTGAGAGGTCTGCTGCGGCTGCCGTTCCCCCGGCAGCGGCGATCCCGGAGGCGGCGGCGCGCCCACGGGAGCAGGCTGGCCCACGGGAGGCGTGTGGCCCCCCACCGGAGCCGCCGGGCCCGGGGCTGGTCCCGGCCCCGGGGAAGGCGCCGGGCCCGGAGGCACCGGCGAGCCTGGGGCCGCGCCCGCCGCGTACTGCGGCGTCTGCGGGCCTCTGGTGTCCGTCACAGTTCCCCCCTGGGATCCATGAGAGTCATGGGAGTCAGTCGCCTCCGTGGCGGGGCCACGGCCGCCGTCCTTTTCCGTACCGGTAGAACCGGCGCCCGTGGCTCCGCTCACGATGACTCTCTCCTCGCGCTACTCGTCCGAGGACGGCTCGCCCTCGTCCGTACCGGCGACCGTTTCGACCTCGTCCGAGTCGTCGACCGCGCCGTCGACTTCCTCGGCCTCGCGACCGGCCTCGGCGTTTCGAGCGATACCGACAACGGCATCGCGCTTGCCCAGGTTGATCAGTTGGACGCCCATGGTGTCACGGCCCGTCTCCCTGACCTCGTTGACTCGCGTACGAATCACACCGCCCGACAGCGTGATGGCGAGGATCTCGTCGGTCCCCTCGACCACCAGCGCGCCGACCAGCGAGCCGCGGTCCTCGACGATCTTGGCGGCCTTGATACCAAGGCCACCGCGACCCTGAACGCGGTACTCGTCGACGTTGGTCCGCTTCGCGTACCCGCCGTCTGTGGCAGTGAACACGAACGTACCGGGTCGAACAACATTCATCGAGAGCAGCTGGTCTCCCTCGCGGAAGCTCATGCCCTTCACACCCGAGGTCGCACGGCCCATGGGACGCAACGCGTCATCAGTCGCCGTGAACCTGATCGATTGAGCCTTCCTGCTGATCAGAAGCAGATCGTCCTCTGCCGAAACGAGTTCGGCACCGATCAGTTCGTCGTCGGAACCGTCCTCTGTTTCACGGAGGTTGATCGCGATGACGCCGCCCGAACGCGGTGAATCGTAATCCTTCAGGGGCGTCTTCTTCACAAGTCCGCCCTTCGTGGCCAGCACCAGATAGGGCGCCGCCTCGTAGTCGCGGATCGCGAGGATCTCGGCGATCGCCTCGTCCGGCTGGAAGGCCAGCAGGTTGGCGACGTGCTGTCCACGCGCGTCACGTCCGGCGTCCGGGAGTTCGTACGCCTTCGCGCGGTAGACGCGGCCCTTGTTGGTGAAGAACAGCAGCCAGTGGTGCGTCGTCGACACGAAGAAGTGGTCGACGATGTCGTCTTCCTTGAGCTTCGTGCCGCGTACGCCCTTGCCGCCGCGCTTCTGGGAGCGGTAGTCGTCCGTCTTGGTGCGCTTTACGTAGCCACCGCGCGAGATGGTGACGACGATGTCCTCTTCGGCGATCAGGTCCTCCATGGACATGTCGCCGTCGAAGGGAACCAGCTTGGACCGGCGGTCGTCGCCGAACTTCTCGACGATCGCGGCCAGTTCCTCGCTGATGATGCCGCGCTGACGCACGGGCGAGGCCAGGATCGCGTTGTACTCGCGGATCTTCGCCTGGAGTTCGTCGTGCTCGGAGACGATCTTCTGGCGCTCCAGAGCGGCCAGCCGGCGCAGCTGCATCTCGAGGATCGCGTTGGCCTGGATCTCGTCGATCTCCAGAAGGCCCATGAGGCCCTCTCGCGCGATCTCCACGGTGTCACTGCGCCGGATCAGCGCAATGACCTCGTCGATGGCGTCCAGGGCCTTCAGGAGGCCACGCAGGATGTGCGCGCGCTCCTCGGCCTTGCGCAGCCGGAAGCGCGTACGCCGGACGATGACCTCGATCTGGTGCGTCACCCAGTGCCGGATGAAGGCGTCCAGGGACAGGGTCCTCGGTACACCGTCCACCAGCGCCAGCATGTTCGCGCCGAAGTTCGTCTGCAGGTCGGTGTGCTTGTAGAGGTTGTTCAGGACGACCTTGGCGACCGCGTCCCGCTTCAGGACGATCACGAGGCGCTGGCCCGTACGGGACGACGTCTCGTCGCGGACGTCCGCGATGCCGCCGACCTTGCCGTCCTTCACCAGGTCGGCGATCTTCTGCGCGAGGTTGTCGGGGTTGACCTGGTAGGGGAGCTCGGTGACCACCAGGCACTGGCGGTTCTGGATCTCCTCGACGTCGACGACCGCGCGCATCGTGATGGAGCCACGGCCCGTGCGGTACGCCTCCTCGATGCCCTTACGGCCCACCACAAGGGCGCCGCTCGGGAAATCGGGGCCCTTGATGCGCTCGATCAGGGCGTCCAGAAGCTCCTCGTGGGTGGCTTCCGGGTTCTCCAGGTACCACTGGGCACCGGACGCGACCTCGCGCAGGTTGTGCGGCGGGATGTTCGTCGCCATGCCGACCGCGATGCCCGCCGAGCCGTTGATCAGCAGGTTCGGGAAGCGCGCCGGCAGAACCGTCGGCTCCTGGTTGCGGCCGTCGTAGTTGTCCGTGAAGTCGACGGTCTCCTCGTCGATGTCGCGGACCATCTCCATGGACAGCGGCTTCAGCTTGCACTCGGTGTACCGCATGGCGGCGGCCGGGTCGTTGCCGGGAGAGCCGAAGTTGCCGTTGGAGTCCACCAGCGGCATCCGCATCGACCACGGCTGCGCGAGGCGGACCAGCGCGTCGTAGATCGAGGAGTCGCCGTGCGGGTGGTAGGTGCCCATGACGTCGCCGACGACGCGCGCGCACTTGTAGAAGCCCTTCTCGGGCCGGTAGCCGCCGTCGTACATCGCGTACAGGACGCGGCGGTGGACGGGCTTGAGACCGTCCCGCACGTCGGGCAGCGCGCGCGACACGATGACGGACATCGCGTAGTCGAGGTACGAGCGCTGCATCTCGGTCTCGAGCCCGACGGGCTCGACACGCAGGGCGATCTCGCCCTCTTCAGGGGTGCTCGGAAGGTTCTCGTCGGTCATTGCTGGTGAAGATCCTTTCTGACGCGGTCAGCTGAGACCGACTCAGATGTCGAGGAAGCGGACGTCCTTGGCGTTGCGCTGGATGAACGCGCGGCGTGCCTCGACGTCCTCGCCCATCAGGACCGAGAACAGGTCGTCGGCCTGGGCCGCGTCGTCGAGCGTGACCTGACCGAGGACGCGGTGCTCCTGGTCCATGGTCGTGATGCGCAGCTCCTCGGCGTTCATCTCACCGAGACCCTTGAAGCGCTGGATCGAGTCCTCCCTGATGCGCTTGCCCGCCTGGCGGCCGAGCTCGATCAGGGCGTCGCGCTCGCGGTCCGAGTACGCGTACTCGAAGTCGTCCCGGCCCCACTTGATCTTGTAGAGCGGCGGACGCGACAGGAACACGTGCCCGGCCTCGACCAGCGGCCGCATGAAGCGGAACAGGAAGGTCAGCAGCAGGGTGTTGATGTGCTGGCCGTCGACGTCGGCGTCCGCCATCAGGATGATCTTGTGATAGCGGAGCTTCGCGATGTCGAAGTCCTCGTGGACTCCGGTGCCGAAGGCGGAGATCAGTGCCTGGATCTCCTGGTTCTGCAGGATCTTGTCGATCCGCGCCTTCTCGACGTTGAGGATCTTTCCCCGGATCGGGAGGATCGCCTGGTACTCCGGGTTCCGGCCGGACTTGGCCGAGCCGCCGGCGGAGTCACCCTCGACGATGAAGATCTCGCACTTGGTGGGGTCGTTCGACTGGCAGTCGCTCAGCTTGCCGGGCAGGGACGCCGTCTCCAGGAGCCCCTTGCGACGGGTGAGGTCACGGGCCTTGCGGGCCGCCACGCGCGCGGTGGCCGCCTGGATGGACTTGCGGATGATGTCCGCGGCCTCGTTCGGGTTGCGGTCCAGCCAGTCGCTGATGTGCTCGTGGACGACCTTCTGGACGAAGGTCTTCGCCTCGGTGTTGCCCAGCTTGGTCTTGGTCTGGCCCTCGAACTGCGGCTCGCCCAGCTTGATCGAGATGATCGCCGTCAGACCCTCGCGGATGTCGTCGCCCGTGAGGTTGTCGTCCTTCTCGCGCAGCAGCTTCTTGTCGCGCGCGTACCGGTTGATGAGACCGGTGAGCGCCGCGCGGAATCCCTCCTCGTGCGTACCGCCCTCGTGGGTGTGGATGGTGTTGGCGAAGGAGTACACGCCCTCGCTGTAACCGCCGTTCCACTGCATCGCGACCTCGAGGGAGAGCATGCGCTCCTTGTCCTCGGCCTCGATGTCGATCACGGTGGGGTGGACGACCTCGCCCTTGCGGGAGTTGAGGTACGTCACGAAGTCGACGATGCCGCCTTCGTAGTGGTACGTGACGGTCTTGACCTCTTCGGGCTCGTCCGCACCCGCCTCGTCGGCGCCCACCGTGGCCTTCGCCGAGTCGCGCTCATCAGTGAGTTTGATCGTCAAACCCTTGTTGAGGAACGCCATCTCCTGGAAGCGCCGAGAGAGCGTCTCGAAGGAGTAGTCCGTGGTCTCGAAGATGTCCCCGTCGGCCCAGAAGGTGACCGACGTGCCGGTCTCGTCGATGGCCTCGTGCTGGGCCAGCGGAGCCGTCGGCACGCCCAGCTTGTAGTCCTGCGTCCAGCGGTGTCCGTCGGTCCTGATCTCGACGGCCACCTTGGTGGACAGCGCGTTCACGACAGAGACGCCCACGCCGTGCAGACCGCCGGAGACCGCGTAGCCGCCGCCGCCGAACTTTCCGCCCGCGTGCAGCACGGTCAGCACAACCTCGACGGCGGGCTTTCCCTCGGAGGCGACGATGCCCACCGGGATGCCGCGGCCGTTGTCGACGACGCGGACGCCGCCGTCGGGGAGGATCGTGACCGCGATCGTGTCGGCGTGCCCGGCCAGCGCCTCGTCGACGGAGTTGTCGACCACCTCGTACACGAGGTGATGAAGACCACGCTCACCGGTCGAACCGATATACATGCCGGGTCGCTTGCGGACCGCGTCCAGACCCTCGAGGACGGTGATGGCGCTGGCGTCGTACGAGGCCGTGACCTCGCCGTTCGAGGTGGTGGCCCCGCCGTTCGCGCCGGCGTCGGTGGACGGGATGTTCTCGTTGGGGTTGCCGGAATCGGCCACGAAGCGCCCTTTCTGGCACAGCACAAGCCAAGCTCCCGGCGGGTGGCCGGAGCGGCTGCGGCGTGTTGCGTTGGTAAGCCTTAGTCAGCGTTGCTCGGTGCGTCCCACAAGTGGGGCGGGATTAGCCTCCAGTCTACCGGTAGCGCCGACAGTGATGGGGGTTTGCCGGTACCTGAGTCCGCATGTGCCGCCCTGAACCGGTCTCCACCGACTCCCCATATGCGGACCCGGGCCCAAAGAGGCGCAGAGCGCCACTCAGCGCTTCGAGGTGTCAACCCCCCGCTACGAACGGCATACCGTCCGGTCTGGCTCACCCGTAGGTGTCACCGGGGCCTGTGCTGCCAGGCGCGCGCAAGGGGCCGAAACGCTGGACGGGACCACTGGGGCCGAGCACCTTGATCAGCCTCACCGTGCCGTGCCCGAGGTCCTCGTTCAGGCGTGCGACCAGCTGCGGAGCGAGCAGCCGCAGGTTGGTCGCCCATGCCGTCGAGTCGCACCGCACGATCAGCACGCGCTCGTCCTCGTCGTACTTCTCCGGTACGCAGTGGTTGGCCAGGTCGTCGCCGACGATCTCCGGCCAGCGGCCCATGACACCGCCGACGGCGGCCGGGGCCTCCCAGCCGCGCTCGGTGATCAGCCGGTTGATGGCGGAGCCGAGCGCCATCGGGTCGCGCCCGTCGGCGTGCGCGCCCGAGCGCAGACCGCCGCGCCGCGCCTGCTTCTTCTGCCGCGCCGCGTCCCCACGCGCGCGTGCCTGTTCCTTCGCGGCGCGCAGGGCCACGCGCGCGAGGTCGACACCGGAGGGTTCGGGACCCTTCGCCGGCTCGGGCTTCGGCTCCGGTGTGTTCTCGCTCATACGCGCTCCACCGTGCCCCCGGACACGGTGAACCGCGTCCCCGCCAGTACGCCCGGTACGTCGTCGTCGACCGCGGCCGTCACCAGCACCTGCTCGCCCGGGGCGACCAGCTCGGCGAGGCGTTCGCGGCGACGGGTGTCCAGCTCGGCGAACACGTCGTCGAGGACCAGCACCGGCTCGTTGCCCTCGGCCCGCAACAGGTCGTACGAGGCCAGGCGCAGCGCCAGCGCGTACGACCAGGACTCGCCGTGTGACGCGTATCCCTTCGCGGGCAGCTCGCCAAGTTTGAGCAGTAGTTCGTCGCGATGCGGTCCGACCAGGGTGACGCCCCGCTCGATCTCCGACTTGCGCGTCTCCGCCAGCGCCGCCATCAGCTGCTCGTACAGCTCCTCGCGCGCGTGGCCGGTGATCTCGGGCGAGGACGGCTTGTACTCAAGGGCCACGGGACCGCCGCCCGGCGCCAGTTGCTCGTACGCCTTGTCCGCAAGCAGCTGGATCGCGGCGACCAGGTCGAGGCGCTGGGCGAGCAGCTCGGCGCCCACGCGCGCGAGGTGCTGGTCCCACACGTCGAGCGTGGACAGGTCCATCGTGCGGCCGCCGTGCCGACGAGCCAGGGCGGCCGACTTCAGGAGCGTGTTGCGCTGCCTGAGGACACGGTCGTAGTCCGAGCGCACGCCCGCCATGCGCGGGGAGCGCGCGGTGATCAGCTCGTCGAGGAAGCGCCGGCGCTCGCCCGGATCGCCCTTGACCAGCGCGAGGTCCTCGGGCGCGAACAGCACAGTTCGTACGATGCCGAGTACGTCACGGGGTCTGACCTGCGAGGACCTGTTGATGCGGGCTCGGTTGGCCTTGCCGGGGTTCAGCTCCAGCTCGACGAGCTGCTGACGCTCGCCCTGCCGGACGTTGGCCCGGATGATCGCCCGGTCGGCACCCATCCGCACGAGGGGCGCGTCGGACGAGACGCGGTGGCTGCCGAGGGTGGCGAGATAGCCGACCGCTTCGACGAGGTTGGTCTTGCCCTGTCCGTTGGGCCCCACGAACGCGGTGACGCCCGGGTCGAGCGGAACCTCGACCCGGGCGTACGAGCGGAAGTCGGCCAGCGACAGATGCGTGACGTGCATGGTCGTTCGCCGACCTCCCCCAGGGCTGTGGATCCGCGGTGCGGACCTGTGGATTACTTCTTCCGGCTACCCGACCGATTCACTTCGACTTCACTTCGGCGGGTTCACTTCTTCTCGACCGCGTGGCCGCCGAACTGGTTCCGCAGCGCCGCGACCATCTTCATCTGCGGGGAGTCGTCCTGCCGGGACGAGAACCGCGCGAACAGCGACGCGGTGATCGCGGGCAGCGGCACCGCGTGGTCGATGGCGGCTTCCACGGTCCACCGGCCCTCGCCGGAGTCCTGGGCGTAGCCGCGCAGCTTCTCCAGATGCTCGTCCTCGTCCAGCGCGTTGACCGCGAGATCGAGCAGCCAGGAGCGGATGACGGTGCCCTCCTGCCAGGAGCGGAAGACCTCGCGCACGTCGGTGACCGAGTCGGCCTTCTCCAGGAGCTCCCAGCCCTCGGCGTAGGCCTGCATCATCGCGTACTCGATGCCGTTGTGGACCATCTTCGAGAAGTGGCCCGCGCCGACCTTGCCCGCGTGGACGGCGCCGACGCCGGCCTCGCCCTCGGGCTTGAGGGCGTCGAAGACAGGCTGGACCTTGGCGATGTTCTCGGCGTCACCGCCGTACATCAGCGCATAGCCGTTCTGCAGGCCCCAGACGCCGCCCGAGACTCCGCAGTCGACGAAGCCGATGCCCTTGGCCGCCAGCTCCTCGGCGTGCTTCTCGTCGTCCGTCCAGCGCGAGTTGCCGCCGTCCACGACGACATCGCCGGGCTCCAGGAGTTCGGCGAGCTCGTCGACCGTCGACTGGGTCGCCGCACCGGCCGGGACCATCACCCACACCACACGCGGACCCTTGAGCTTGCCCACAAGCTCCTCAAGGCTGTGGACATCGGCGACGCCCGGATTGCGGTCGTATCCGATGACGGTGTGGCCTGCGCGGCGAATACGCTCGCGCATGTTGCCGCCCATCTTGCCGAGGCCGACGAGACCGAGCTCCATCAGGTTGTTCCTTCACTAGCGATGTGGCAGGAGGGCACTTTCGTACCTGCGTCCGAGCCTAAACCCGGACGCTCCTGCACACCTGTGGGCATAGCCGCTCAGACGTACGCCCCCACCTGCGGCCTTGCTCAGCCGCTGAGCCGCACCGGCATGATCAGGTACTTGTACGCCTCGTCCGCCTCCGCGTCCAAGGCGGGCTTGCCGCTGAGGAGCGCCGGCTTGGTGGACGTCGTGAAGGAGAGCTGCGCCACCGGGGAGTCGATGGCGCTCAGGCCGTCGAGCAGGAACGTGGGGTTGAAGGCGATCGAGACGTCGTCGCCCTCCAGCTGGGCGTCGACCCTTTCCACAGCCTGTGCGTCGTCGCTGGAACCGGCCTCCAGGATCAGCACGCCCTGCTCGAAGGAGAGCCGCACCGGGGTGTTCCGCTCGGCGACCAGGGCCACGCGCTTGACGGCCTCCACGAAGGGGGCGGTCTCGATCACGGCGATGGAGTTGAACTCCGTCGGGAACAGCGAGCGGTACTTCGGGAGGTCGCCCTCCAGAAGTCGTGTCGTCGTACGACGACCCGCGCCCTCGAAGCCGATGAGGCCCTCGCCCGCACCGGAGCCGGACAGCGCCAGGATGACGCTGTCGCCGCTTGTGAGGGCCTTGGCGGTGTCCAGGAGCGTCTTGGCGGGCACCAGGGCCACCGCGGACGCCTCGGGGTTCTCCGGCTTCCACAGGAACTCGCGGACGGCGAAGCGGTAGCGGTCCGTGGACGCCAGAGTGACCGTGTCGCCCTCGATCTCGATGCGCACACCGGTGAGCACGGGCAGCGTGTCGTCACGGCCCGCGGCGATGGCCACCTGGGCGGCGGCGGAGGCGAAGACCTCACCGGGGACGGTGCCGGTCGCCGACGGCATCTGCGGCAGTGCCGGGTACTCCTCCACAGGCAGTGTGTGCAGGGTGAAGCGCGAGGAGCCGCAGACCACCGTCGCCCGTACACCGTCTGTGGAAATCTCCACCGGCCGGTTGGGGAGAGCGCGGCAGATGTCGGCGAGCAGGCGGCCGGAGACGAGCACCGTGCCTTCCTCGTCGATCTCGGCGTCCACCGAGACCCGTGCCGAAACCTCGTAGTCGAAGCTGGAGAGGCTCAGTGCGCCCTCCTCGGCCTTCAGCAGAAGGCCGGCGAGCACAGGCGCCGGCGGACGGGCCGGGAGGCTGCGTGCCGCCCAGGCCACTGCCTCCGCGAGTACGTCGCGTTCCACCCGGATCTTCACCGTTGCCGCCTCCGTCTGTTGCCGGCGCTCTCGCCCTGCTGCTTCGTCGTCTGACTCGGTGTCGCTCAGCCCGGTCATGGGAAGGACACCGGGGAACAGTCTGACGCACCGCACTGACAGTCGGTGCCCCTCGGGGTCAAGTCGTTCCGAGCGGCAGCTGAGGCGCCGAGCTCGAGTTGTGCACAGCCCCCACTTCGAATCGATTCCCAGACTCTCTCTAGTTGGGAGTAGTAGTAGGGGCTGTGGATACCGTGGATAACCCCGTATTTGCAGGTCAGAGTCGGTTTTTTGTCCACCGGCCCTGTGGGCGGAGGCGGTGGAAAACAGGCGTCTTCTGTGGACGGGGAAAAGTTCTGCACACCCGATGCACAGGCGGGGGCCACTTCTCCCCAGCGCCGTCCCCAGCTTTACCCACGTTCCCCACAGCCCAACCCGGCACCTTCGTGTGACGCCTTTCACTCGACACGGTGAGAAGGCGCGTCGCGTTGCCGAACAGTGGACAGCGGTGTGGAGAAGCCTCGGATCGCTGGGGACAACCGCCCCCAGCCTGTGGGCCACCGGTGGACAACTTTCTGCACACCCTGTGGATCTTTTCTTCGTCCACAGTCTGTGGAGATCGTTCGTCCACGAATCCACAACCGGCTGACCTGGTCTGATGCCCTTTCAGCAGCACACCCTGTGGACACGATCTGGACAACTTCCCAGTCCCCAGGATGTGGACGCGAGAAAGTCCCCAAATCTGTGGAGGGCGGCCGTAACCAGGGCGCGTATTCGAACAACGGATGGTCTTCAGGTGTCGGCGGAGCGACTCCGGGCGCGGCCGGGAGCGGCGTACAGGGGTGGATGAGGGCCGGACGAAGGCGGAACGAGGGCCCTTGGAAGGCGTGTGAGAGAGGCGGAAGCCGCCTTCGGAGGCGTGCCGAACGCTGTCTCGGCACGCTCCGGAACACCGGTGGATGGGTGCCGGAACGCCGGAAGGCGCCCTCGGGAGCATGTCCCGGGGCGCCTTCAGCGACGTACTGCCGCGGCTGTCAGCCGTTCTTGATGCGGTTCGTGAGCTCCGTGACCTGGTTGTAGATGGAGCGGCGCTCGGCCATCAGCGCGCGGATCTTCCGGTCGGCGTGCATGACGGTCGTGTGGTCGCGGCCGCCGAACTGGGCGCCGATCTTCGGCAGGGAGAGGTCGGTCAGCTCGCGGCACAGATACATGGCGATCTGGCGTGCGGTGACCAGCACGCGGCTGCGCGAGGAGCCGCACAGGTCGTCCACCGTGAGACCGAAGTAGTCGGCGGTGGCCGCCATGATGGCGGGCGCGGTGATCTCCGGGGACGAGTCCTCGCCGCCTGGGATCAGGTCCTTGAGGACGATCTCGGTCAGACCGAGGTCCACCGGCTGCCGGTTGAGCGACGCGAACGCCGTCACCCGGATCAGCGCGCCCTCCAGCTCCCGGATGTTCCGCGAGATCCGGGACGCGATGAACTCCAGCACCTCGGGCGGGGCGTTGAGCTGCTCCTGCACCGCCTTCTTGCGAAGGATGGCGATACGGGTCTCCAGCTCGGGCGGCTGGACGTCGGTGATCAGGCCCCACTCGAAACGGTTCCGCAGCCGGTCCTCCAGGGTCACCAGCTGCTTGGGCGGCCGGTCGCTGGAGAGCACGATCTGTTTGTTCGCGTTGTGCAGCGTATTGAAGGTGTGGAAGAACTCCTCCTGCGTCGACTCCTTGTCCGCCAGGAACTGGATGTCGTCGACGAGCAGGATGTCCATCTCGCGGTACCGCTTGCGGAAGCTGTCGCCCTTGCCGTCGCGGATCGAGTTGATGAACTCGTTGGTGAACTCCTCCGAGCTCACGTACCGCACGCGCGTGCCCGGGTAGAGGCTGCGCGCGTAGTGCCCGATCGCGTGCAGCAGGTGCGTCTTGCCGAGTCCCGACTCCCCGTAGATGAAGAGGGGGTTGTACGCCTTGGCGGGCGCCTCGGCGACGGCGACCGCGGCGGCGTGTGCGAAACGGTTCGAGGCGCCGATGACGAACGTGTCGAAGAGGTACTTCGGGTTGAGGCGCGCGGTGGGCTCGCCGGGACCGGCCGCGGGCGCCGGCTGCGCGGCCAGCGGGC
>NZ_JAPWHT010000164.1:0-20303 GCF_027270795.1 Streptomyces sp. ActVer | reverse complement strand
CCCGTGACCGTACGGACGTTGCCGTCCTCGACCGCGTACGTCACGTCCGATGCCCCCGCCAGCCGTCGCGGGTCGTGGTCGACGAACACCACCGTGCCGCCCGCGGCCCTGCGCTCCAGCACCGCCCGCTCCAGCACCGCCCGCTCCAGTTCCGTGCGGGCGGCCGTGTCGAGGCCGGTCCACGCCTCGTCGAGGACGAGGAGTTCCGGTTCGGCGAGCAGGGCCTGGGCGACCGCGACCTTCTGGCTGCTGCCCTTGGAGAGTTCCGACATCGGCGTACGGGCGTACTCGGCGGCGCCCAGGCGTTCCAGCCACTCGACGGCGGCCCCGGCGGCCTCCCCGCGGGACAGGCCGTGGACGCTGCCGAGGTGGATCAGATAGCCGGCCGCGGTGAAGGGGAGGGCGGCCGGGAAGCGTTCGGGGACGTACGCGGTGCGGGGGCGGCCCGTGATACGGCCCTCGGTGGGGGCGTCGATCCCGGCGAGCAGGCGCAACAGGGTCGACTTGCCGGTGCCGTTGGCGCCCTCGATCCGCGTCAGGGTGCCCGGGGCCAGCGTGAGGTCGACGCCGCGCAGCACCCATGGGGCGCCGCCGAGACCGTACCGGCGGCCGACGCCCTCCAGCAGCAACTCGCGATTCATGCGCCCATCCTCGCGCGGACGTTCGCGTGGGCGCAGAGGAACGGGCCAGAGGAACTGGTCAGAGGAACTGGTCAAGGGAACCGATCTTCCGCCTGGCAGACTGGAGGGCGTGAGCAGCGACCAGACGACCGCCTCCGGTGCCGACGCAGGGGACACCCCGCGGGACTCCCCGGACGGCACCCCGCAGGACAGCCCCTTCCGGCACGAGCGGACCGCCCGCGACGAGGCGCCGCAGTACGTGCTGCCGCTGGTCGTCCGCATCGAGCGGAACGAACCGCCGGGGCGTACGGACGCGCTGGAGACCGCGGCCCGTGCCGTTCTGGTGATGCTCGGCGACGAGCGGTCGCTGGGTGACGGGGAGTGGGCGCAGGCGATGCGGGACTGGCAGGACGCCCGGATCCGCAAGGTCGTCCGGCGGGCGCGCGGCGCCGAGTGGCGGCGGGCCGGGGCGCTGCCCGGCATCACCGTCACCGGCAAGTCGGCCGAGGTCCGGGTCTTCCCGCCGGTCCCGCTCGACGGCTGGCCCAAGGACCTGGCACGTCTCCAGGTCTCCGGCACCGACCTGGACGACCCGGAGCCGCCGGGGGACGCCGACCCTGCGGCGCCCGTGCTCTGGATGAACCCGGACCTGGACATGTCGGCGGGCAAGTCGATGGCCCAGGCGGGCCACGGCGCCCAACTGGCCTGGTGGGAGCTGTCGGACGAGGACCGCACGGCCTGGCGCGAGGCGGGCTTCCCCCTCACGGTCCGCACCGCCGCCCCCGCCCGGTGGACCGAACTCACCACGAGCGGACTGCCGCTGGTACGGGACGCGGGCTTCACGGAGATCGCGCCGGGGACGACGGTCGCCGTCGAGGGATACGACCGCGTCGGCGCCCTCCGGCCGGACCACGTGCGCCGGTCGGCCGACTAGAACACTCGCGTCCCGACGGCCAGTAAGGGTCAGGTGCGGCGCGCTGCCCACACCGTGCGCTCGGTGCGCACGCTGAGGTCGGTGCGGTGCAGGACGCTGTGCGGGCTGGCGGTGTCGAGGAGTCGGTCGAGAGCGGTCAGGTCCTCGGCCGTCAGGGCGGATGCGGCGCTGCCGCGCAGGCGGCGCAGACTGCTGAGCGCGTAGCGGCCCACCGCGTCGGTGTGGGGCGGGCCGATGTCGACCGTGATGGTGCGTTCGCCCTCGACCGTGAAGCCGGCTTCCGTCAGCTTGGTCCCCCAGTCGGCGCCTCGGTGCGGTACCTGCTCGGCGTGGTGGTGGTCGAGTGCGAGATGACAGCGCTCCTCAAGGCCGGGGGCCTCTTCTGGGGCGTCGGCCGGCAGGAACCGGGGGAAGCCGGCCAGCTCGACGACGGCGAACAGCCCGCCCGGTGCCAGCAGGTCGTGGACCTGGCGCAGGGTGCGGTCGGGGTCGGTCATGTGGTGCATGGAGGCCGATGCCCAGACCAGCTCCGGCGCGCCCAGGTCTGGCCACGACGTCGCGTCGAGGTCGGCCCGCACGATGCGCAGACGGCCGGCCGCTCCGGCCGCGCCCGCCTTCTCCTGCGCTCCCTCCCGTGCCCTCTCCCGTGCTTTCTCTTGGAGGCGGTGCAGGTGAGCGGCCGAGGAATCGACGGCCGTCAGCTCCGCCTCGGGAAAGCGCTCCAGCAGAGCCAACGTGCCGGCTCCGGTCCCGCAGCCCAGA
The DNA here is from genome assembly GCF_027270795.1 of Streptomyces sp. ActVer. Classification (NCBI taxonomy): domain Bacteria; kingdom Bacillati; phylum Actinomycetota; class Actinomycetes; order Kitasatosporales; family Streptomycetaceae; genus Streptomyces; species Streptomyces sp. ActVer. Next base: position 17,987 of record NZ_JAPWHT010000164.1, on the reverse strand, counting down.
TCCACGATGTGGCGGGGGCCGGCCCCGACGGGCAGCCAGGCGGTGATGGACGCGATGTGTTCGGCGAGTACTTCCGCGTCCAGGTCGAGGATCTCCGAGTGGTCGCCTGCGTCGTGCTCGTGAACATGGCTCGCTGTGTGCGGGGAGGCGTGGTTCATGCGCCCAAGCTAGGCGGGCCCTTCGCGTGTGACCTGGTGGCTTCCGGAATGCGCAAGACGATGACCGGCTGAGCTGCGGAACACGCAAACGGTCACAGTCACGGTGACGCGGACCGCGACCGAGATGACGACGGGGACGAGCGGTTCGCCTTCTCCGCATCCTCGCGGCGCTGGTGACCACGGCGGGCGTCGCGGTCGAAGATGCCGAGGATCTCGCACGGCCCGCCCTCGGCGCCGATGGCGTGCGGAAGCATCGTGGTGAACTCCGCCGCCTGGTTGGTCTCGATCCGCAGTCGCCGGTTGCCCAGGAGCAGGATCGCGGTGCCGGAGAGGACGACGAGCCATTCGCGGCCCGGGTGGGCGCGCATCCGCGCGGGGTTGTCGGGCGGCGGGTCGGTCATGCGCTGGCGTACGACGGTCATGCCGGGCTCCGCCTTGATGGGCCAGCGCATCAGCCCGTGGGCCGCGTCGATCATCGGGTTGGAGATGACGTCGTCCGTGCCGGTCTCGACCAGCTGGTCGAGGGAGGTGTCCAGGGCACGGGCCAGGGTGACGAGCTGGTCCAGGGCCAGTCGACGCTGACCGGTCTCAATGCGGCTGAGCGTGGACTGGCTGACCTGGGCGCGGGTGGCCAGCTCCTCCAGGGACCAGCCCTGGGCAACGCGGAGGGCACGGATGCGTTTGCGTACCAGGCTGTCCAGCTCGCCATTGTCTTGCGTCATAGGCAACATCGTATGCCCGCACAGCAAGAAGCACTTAGCGTCGTTCCTGTTCGGCCCCGCAGGCCGCCGCTCACCGACCGCGTGAGCGAAGGACGGGGCCCACCCCTGTCACCCATCGCCCCTGGCGCCTCGGCTGCCGGTCCGGCGCCGATACCCGCATGCCCTGCTGAACCGATATCCGCATGCCTGCTTGAGAATCCCGAGGAATCCATGAGTACGAACCAGGCTCCCGAAGCGAGCCCCGACCCGAGCGGCGCTCCCGGCGAGGGCGCACCCGACGCACCCGACGCGCGTCAGCGGCGCACGATCCTGATCGCCGTCTGTGTCGCGCTGATGGCCGTCATCGCGTCGGTGTCCGGGCTCAACGTCGCCCAGCCCGACCTCGCCGTCGCCTTCGACGCCTCCCAGAGCACGGTCCTGTGGATCATCAACATCTACACGCTGAGCCTGGCCGCACTCCTGTTGCCGCTGGGCGCGATCGGCGACCGCTTCGGCCGCAAGCCCATGCTGCTCACCGGCCTGACCGTCTTCGGCGTCGCCAGTGCGGTGGCGGGTCTGGCCACGTCGACCGAGGTCATGCTCGCCGCTCGGCTGCTCAGCGGAGTGGGCGCGGCGATGATCATGCCGATCACGCTCGCCGTCATCACCTCGACGTTCCCCAGGGAGGAACGGGGACGGGCGATCGGGGTGTGGACCGGTGTGGCCGGCGGTGGTGGCGTCCTGGGCATGTTCCTCTCGGCCGCCCTGGTCGACGCGGTGAGCTGGCGGTGGCTGTTCGTCCTGCCCATCGCGCTCGTCGTGCTCGCCCTCGCCATGACGCTGCGGTCCGTCCCCAACTCCCGCGAGAGGTCCGGGCACGCCTTCGACACCGTCGGCGCGCTGACGTCCGTCGTCGCGGTGGTCGGGCTCATCTTCGTCCTCCAGGAGGGCCCCGAGCGGGGCTGGACCGCCCCCGCGACCCTGATCGGCCTGGTCGTCGGCGTCTTCGCCGCCATCGGCTTCGTAACCTGGGAACTGCGTCGTCGGGATGCCGCGCTTCTGGATGTACGCCTGTTCCGTGAGCGCGGTCTGGCCGGGGGCTCGATCACGCTGCTGGTGGTCTTCGGGGTTCAGGCGGGCATCTTCGTGGTCCTCTTCCCGTTCTTCCAGGCCGTTCTCGGCTGGTCGGGGCTGCTGTCCACGCTGGCGCTGATGCCCATGGCCGTCATGATGATGACGGCCTCCGGGCTCGCCCCGCAGCTGGCCGCGCGCGTCGGCCCCCGGGCGACGATGGCCACCGGCATCCTCCTGGCCGGTGCCGGTCTGGCGCTCATGGCCGCCGTCGTCTCCGTCGACGGCGGCTATCTGTCCGTCCTCCCCGGGATGCTCGCCATGGGCATCGGCATGGGCCTGTCGATGACGCCCTCCACCGAGGCCATCACCAGTGCCCTCCCGCGGGAACGCCAGGGCGTCGCGTCCGCGCTCAACGACGTCACCCGCGAGTTCGGCACCGCGCTCGGCGTCGCCCTGCTCGGAGCGCTGCTGTCCGCCGGGTACCGCAATGCCATCGATGCCAGGCTCGCCGGCGTTCCCGAGGGCCCGGCCGACACCGCGCGCGAAGGTGTCGCCAACGCCCTCGACGCCGCGCCCCGGGCCGGCAACCAGGCGCAGTCGCTGGTCCGTGCCGCCCAGGAGTCGTTCGTCGACGGCTGGCAGAACGCCATGTGGGCAGGGGTCGCCGTCATGGCCGCCCTCTTCGCCTACGTCCTCGCCCGGGGGCCTCAGCAGCCCACGGGCACAGCGGCGAGCGGACCGGAACCGGCCGAGGCGACGGCCGCGTAACCCCGGACCACCGACAGAAGCCCGCCGGGGGCCCGGCTGCTCACGGTGCCGACTGGATGTCCCCCCGTGTGGAGGACGCGATGGTGTCGCGGTGTGCGAAGTCGCCCGGCGGGATGCCGGGGTGGTGTCCGAGCCGGGCCGGCTGCGCCGTCGCCGAGGGGTCGAGGGTGAGCCGGGAGACGATGCGGTAGCGGTCGCCGCGGTAGATCGAGTGGACGTATTCGACGGGCTGCCCCGTCGTGTCCGAGGTGAGCCGCTCGAAGAGCAGTGCCGGGGACAGCTCGGGCACGTCGAGCAGTTCGGCCTCGGCCCGGGTGACGACGGTCGGCTCGATCGCCTGCACGGCCTCCTGGACGTACACGCCGTGCTGTTCGCGCAGGTGCTCGTACAGGTCGCCGGCCTCCAGTTCCTCGGCGGAGAGGGTGGGGACCAGATCGGCCCTGATGTGCAGATGCTCGATGGCCATCGGGGCACCGTCGACCAGACGCAGCCGTGCCACGTACACGATCTCGGCGGCGGGTGAGATGCGCAGCTTGCGGCCCACGCGGGCGCCTGCCGCGAAGGTGGTGAACTCCAGGAGGCGGCTCGACCAGGCCCCGGAGGCCTGGGGGGCCGTCATGGTCTGCTGGCCGGAGACGAGTTCCTGGGTGATCTTCTCGGGCGCCACGAACATGCCACGGCCGTGTTCCCGCACCAGGAGTCCCGCTGCGACGAGTTCGTCGACCGCCGCGCGCAGGGTCGGACGGGACACGCCGAGCCGGGCACAGAGGGCTCGTTCGGAGGGGATCGCGTCACCCGGGCTGCGCGACTCGACGAGATCGAGGATGAAGTCGCGGACCCGCTCCCGTTTGAGGACCGCACCTGGTGCGTCTTCCTTCATGCCGTGCCCCCTCATGCGCGCCAGCCGCTTTACCAGTTGACCAGTGGTCGCGCGCAACTGCCCTCCTGGTGGGGCGAAGTGTAACCGCTGCCGAACGGTGATCGCCCAGGCCCTGACCGGCCCAGGTGTCAAAAACCCAGCAGGCGCAGGGGGTTGACGCCACTGATTGGTCTATGCCAGTTTCATCCCCGCATCAAGAGGTGAGCTGTCCAGTGGGCTTCACTGGTCAGGTGGTTGGGTCATGTCCTCCAGAGGTGAACCGTGAAGCTCCGCTTGTTTGCCGGTGTGTCCGTGCTTGTGATGACCGCCGGGCTGAGTGCCTGCAGCAGTTCCTCCGACGACTCCGACGGCAGTTCCGGCGGGAGCACCACCATCGACGTCTGGCTGATGCGCGACAGCGTCTCGGCCGAGTTCCAGAAGGACTTCGTCAAGGGCTTCGAGGCCGCTCACCCGGACATCAAGGCCAAGGTGCAGATCCAGGAGTGGGACGGGATCGGCGAGAAGGTCACGGCGGCCCTCGCCAGCAGTGACGCGCCGGACGTGATCGAGACCGGCAACACCCAGGTCGCCCAGTTCGCGCAGAGCGGGGGCCTGCTCGACCTGAGCGACAAGGTCGACGAACTCGGGGGCAAGGACTGGCTCAAGGGCCTCGCGGAGCCTGGCGCCTACGAGGGCAAGCAGTACGGCATCCCGTACTACGCCGCCAACCGCGTCGTCATCCACCGCACCGACCTCTTCAAGGAGGCGGGTGTCGACCCGGCCGCGATCAAGACGCGCGACCAGTGGATCGCCGCCACCAAGAAGCTCAACTCCGGTGACACGCAGGGCATCTATCTGCCCGGTCAGATGTGGTACGCCCTCGCGGGCTTCGTCTGGGACGAGGGGGGTGACCTCGCCACCGGGTCCGGCGGCAAGTGGCAGGGCACCCTCGACACCCCCGAGGCGATCCGCGGCATGGAGTTCTACGAGAAGCTCCAGGCACTCGGCAAGGGCCCCAAGGACTCCGACGAGGACAGCCCTCCGCAGGCGGACGTCATGGCCAAGGGGAAGGTCGCCCAGGTCATCTCAACTCCCGGCGGCGCCAACGTCGTCATCGAGAACAACCCCGAACTGAAGGGCAAGCTCGGCTTCTTCCCGATCCCGGGGAAGACCGCCGGGACACCGGGTGCCGTCTTCACCGGCGGCTCCGACCTGGTCATCCCGACGGCCTCCGCCAAGCAGGACGCGGCCTACACGTTCATCAAGGAACTCACCGGCGACGCCTGGCAGAAGAAGCTCGCCGTCGCCATGAGCTACGTCCCGAACAAGACCACCCTGGCCGACGCGGTCGCCTCCGACCCGGGTGCCTCGGCCATGGCGGTCGGCGCCGCCGAGGGCCATGCCACACCCAACACACCGGGCTGGGCCGCCGTCGAGGCCAAGAACCCGATCAAGGACTACATGACGGCCGTTCTCACCGGAGGCGACGCCGAGAAGGAAGCCGCCACCGCGTCCGACGCCATCACCACGGCGATGAACTCCGGCTCCTGACCGCCGAACACCGGAACCGCCCACGCACCGGAACCGCCAACGCACCGGAGGAGGAGTGCCGTGTCGGCCGTCCGAGAGCAGACCGCGCCCCACCCCCCACCGAGCGCCCCTCGCCCCCGGCGCACCACCGGCCCAGGACGGCGCGGCCCGTCGCAGGACGGGGGCCGCGGGATATGGCCGTACGTCCTGATCACACCCGCCGTCCTCGGCACGCTCTACCTGCTCGTCCATCCCCTGGTCCGCGCGGTGGTGATCTCGCTGCAGGACTTCGGACTGCGCCAGCTCATCCTGGGCGACGCGCGGTTCGTCGGACTGAAGAACTACGAGACGCTGCTCGGGGACAGCCGCTTCTGGGAGGTCGTGCGCCGCACGTTCCTCTTCATGGCGGTCGACGTCGTACTGATCATGGTGCTCTCCACGCTGGTGGCGCTGATGATCGAGCGGCTGGGCCGGTTCGGGCGGATCGCGGTCCTCAGCGCGCTGGTGCTGACCTGGGCGATGCCCGTCATCGCGGCGACCACCGTCTTCCAGTGGCTGTTCCACTCGGAGTTCGGCATCGTCAACGCGGTCCTGACGGACCTGGGGTTCGAGTCCTTCGACCGCTACCCCTGGTTCGCGCACGGACCGGCCGCGTTCGCCATCCTGGTCGCCCTCATCGTGTGGCAGTCCGTGCCGTTCGCGGCGATCACCCTCTACTCGGCCCTCACCACCGTCCCCACCGAGCTGTACGAGTCGGCGCGGCTCGACGGGGCGTCGGGGCCGCGGATCTTCCGCTCCATCACCTATCCGATCGTCCGGCCGATCTTCATGCTCGTGCTCTCGCTCGAAGTGATCTGGACCTTCAAGGCGTTCGTCCAGATCTGGGTGATGACCAACGGCGGGCCGGGCGACGCGACCACGATCCTGCCCGTGTACGCGGTGCAGACCGCCCTGTCGAGCCAGCGCTACGACCTCGGATCGGCGGCCTCCATGGTCACCGTCGTGCTGATGTCGGGCGTCCTCGTCCTCTACTTCCGCCAGATGTTCCGCCAGGAGGACGAGCTCTCATGACCACCACCACCCGGCTCCGCGTCCGCCGACTGCCACTGAACGCCGCCGCCGTGGTCACGGTCGCGGTGTGCCTGTTCCCGGTCTACTGGATGGTCGCCACCGCGTTCACCCCGAGCCGCGACATCCAGTCCGACAACCCCCGGCTCCTGCCGGAGAGCTGGACGCTCGACCACTTCCGCACGGCCGTCGGCGCCGACGGCTTCGGTCTGTTCTGGCGCAACAGCGTCCTCGTCACACTGAGCGCCGTCGCGCTCGCCCTCGTCATCGCGCTCGGGGCCGCCTACGCGGTCGCCCGGATGAGGTGGAGGGGGCGCCGGCAGTTCGTGCTCATGGTCTTCATCGCCCAGATGGCGCCCTGGGAGTCGCTGATCATCCCGGTCTACATCATCTCCCGGGACACCGACATGCTCGACCGGCTGCCGACCCTGACCCTCGTCTACTTCATGATGACGCTGCCCTTCACCCTGATCGTCCTGCGCGGCTTCATCGACACGATCCCCCCGGAGCTGGAGGAGTCGGCCCAGGTCGACGGCTGCACCCGGCTCGGCGCGTTCCGGCACATCGCGTTCCCGCTCCTCGCCCCGGGCCTGATGGCCACCTCGCTGTTCGGCTACATCACCGCCTGGAACGAGTTCACGTACGCCAACTTCCTGATCATCAAGCAGCAGGACAACCGCACCCTGCCCGTGTGGCTGTCCTCGTTCCAGAACGTGTTCGGCACCGACTGGGGCGCCACCATGGCCGCCTCGACCCTCTTCGCCGCCCCGGCACTCGTGGTGTTCCTGGTGCTCCAGCGCCATGTCACCTCGGGCTTCGCCGCCGGCGCGGTCAAGGGCTGACCCCGCACACTCCCCCAGCACACTCCCCCGCGAGCTTCGTTCCGGAGGCGATCCGTGCCCGCACACCCGTCCGCAATCACCCTCGTCCCCCGCCCCACCGAGACCGTGCTGCGGCCGGGGTACTTCACGCTGGACGACCACACCGCCCTGAACATCGGCGCGGGCACCGAACCGGCCGCGGAGGTGCTGCGCACGCTGCTCGCCCCCGCCACCGGACTGGCCCTGCCACCGTCCCCGAGCGGGCAGTTGAGGCTGGCCGTCGACTCCGGCCTCGGCGGCAGCCTGGGCGACGAGGGATACGTCCTCACGATCGCCCCGTACGCCGTACTGCTGCGCGCCGCGCACCTCACCGGTCTGCTGCGCGGTATCCAGACGATCCGTCAACTCCTGCCCCCACAGGCCCTGTCGGAGACTCCGCAGGGCAACACTCCGTGGCTGCTGCCGTGCTCCGAGATCACCGACCACCCCCGGCACCCCTGGCGCGGCGCGATGCTGGACGTGGCACGCCACTTCCAGCCCGTCTCCTGTCTGCGCCGGTACGTCGACGTGCTGGCCCTGCACAAGATCAACGTGTTTCATCTGCACCTCACCGACGACCAGGGCTGGCGCATGCCGGTCGCCGCCCGCCCCAAGCTCACCGAGATCGGTGGCCATCGCGCCGAGTCCCAGACGGGCCCGGCCGGCAGCGGCACGTACGACGGCGTCCCGCACGGTGGGGCGTACACGCGGGCCGAACTCGCCGGTCTGGTGCGGTACGCGGCCGCTCGCGGCGTCACCGTCATGCCGGAGATCGAGATGCCGGGGCACGTACGCGCCGCCCTCGCCGCCTATCCCTCACTGGGCAACCACCCGGAGCGCACCCTCGACGTCTGGACGCGCTGGGGTGTGTGCGACACCGTCCTCGGTGTCCACGACGAGGTCCTCGACTTCTGCCGCACCGTCCTCGAAGAGGTCATGGACGTCTTCCCGTCGCCGTACATCCACCTCGGCGGCGAGGAGTGCCCCACCGCCGAGTGGACGCACAGTGTCGCCGCACGCGAACGAGCGGTGGCGGAGGGCCTGCCGAACGCCGAGGCGCTGCACGGGTGGTTCCTCGGACAGATCGGCGACTTCCTCGTCCGCCGCGGACGCCGACCGGTCGGCTGGGCCGAGACCGGGGCCGAACTGCCCCTGGACTTCACCGTGATGACCTGGCGCGACCCGTCCCACACCCTGACGGCGGCCCGCCGCGGCCACCCCGTGATCAACGCGTACCACCGGGCCACGTACCTCGACCACGCCCAGTCCGACGACCCCCACGAGCCGCCGGCCCAGCCCGGCACCGTCGTCGATCTGCGCGCGGTCCACGCCCACGACCCCGTCCCCGAGGACGCGGACGCCGAGGCGGCCGGGCGGGTGCTCGGCACCCAGACTCAGCTGTGGACCGAGTTCGTGACCACGCCCGCCCACATCGAGTACCTCACCTACCCGCGGCTGTGCGCCCTCGCCGACCGTGGCTGGAGCGGCGAGACCGACTGGGCCGACTTCCGTGCCCGACTCGGCGAGCACACCGCCCGGCTGGACGCGCTCGGCATCCACCGCCACCCCTGACCTGTCCGTTCCGGGAATCACCCCCACCTTTCTGGAGAGGAACAACGATGAGATTCGCGAAGAAGAGGCTGCGCGCCACCGCACACACCGCCGTCGCCGTGGCCATGGGCGCCGCCGCGCTCACGGCACTCCCCACCACCGCGAGCGCTGCCGCCGACGGGCTGAGCGTCCAGTACCGTACGAGCGCCACGGGAGCCGGCGCCGACCAGGCCGAACCCTGGTTCAAGGTGACGAACACCGGCACCACGAGCGTGCAGTTGAGCGGCGTCAAGGTCCGCTACTACTTCAAGGCGGACTCTGCGAGCGCGACCTACCGCTTCGCCTGTTCCTGGGCCGTCAAGGGCTGCGCCAACGTCACGGGCACCTTCGGCACACTCGCCAACCCGACCGCCACGGCCGACCGTTACCTGGAGATCGGCTTCGCCTCCGGTGCCGGTTCGCTGGCCCCGGGCGCCGACACCGGCGACCTGCAGCTGCGCTTCCACCAGTCGAACTGGGCGTCGCTGAACCAGAGCGACGACTACTCCTTCGGCGCCTCCCGGACGTCGTACGGGGACTGGACCAAGGTCACGGCCCAGCTGGCGGGCACGCTCCTGTGGGGCCAGGCCCCGGCGGGCAACGGGCCGACGGATCCGCCCACCGACCCGCCGACCGATCCTCCGGCCGAGGGCGCCGCGCTGTTCGACGACTTCAACTACAGCGGCCACACCGACCCGAGGATCTCGGCGAACGGCTGGAACGTGCGCTCCAACTCCGGTGGCCCCGGCGTGCCCGGCGCCACCTGGGCGCCCGAGAACATCACCTTCGCCACCACCGGCGGCAACTCCGTCATGAACCTGGAGACCTCGACCGCCGGCACCGCGGCGAGCACCGAGCAGACCGAGATCCTCACCAAGTCGATGAAGTTCAAGAACGGCACCTACGCGGCCCGCGTCAGGTTCAACGACGCGCCCAAGTACGGCCCGGACGGCGACCGTCTCGTCCAGACGTTCTTCACGATCAACGACCTCAAGGCCCCGATGGCGGACGACTACGCCGAGTACGACTTCGAGTACCTGCCCAACGGCGGCTGGGGCGAGCCGGCCAACATCCTCTACACGACGTCCTGGGAGACCTACCAGGCCGACCCGTGGGTGGCGGTCAACCAGCACACCGAGGCCCGCCAGAGCTTCAGCGGCTGGCACGACCTGGTGCTGACCATCGACAGCAGCACCATCAAGTACTACGTCGACGGACAGCTCTTCGGCACCCACGGCGCCCAGTACCTGCCGGAGCGGCCGATGTCGATCAACTTCAACCAGTGGCTGATCGACCTCGCGGGCCAGACCAGCACCACCGCGCGGGCGTACGACCAGCAGGTCGACTACGTCATGCACGTCAAGGACCAGGTCCTCACGCCGGCCCAGGTCACCGCCAAGCTCAACGCGTACCGCAGCGCGGGCACCAGGTTCGAGGACACCGTCCCCGGCGCCTGACCGGCGCCTGACGGGCCCGGGGCCCGCCCCGGGCCCATCACCCTCCGCTGCCCCTTCAGGCAGTTGGCCCAGGCCCATCCCGGCCTGGAGACCGAGAACCGGATCGGCACCTCCACCCTCGGCGAAGGACCCGCGAGCCTCACGACGGACGGGGACGGCGGATACGTCGTCGTCGTTGGGGTGCACCCCAACGAGCCGGTCGGCGCGGTGGCCGCCCTGCACCTGGCCAGGGCCCTGTGCGAAAGCCCGGGACTGCGCGGGCACTTCGGCGGGGCCTGGCACATCGTGCCCTGCATCGACCCGGACGGGGCCCGTCTCAACGAGGGCTGGTTCGCCACCCCGACCGACAAGCGCAACTACGGGCGCCACTTCTACCGGCCCGCCGGCAACGAGCAGGCCGAGTGGACCTTCCCGTTCGCCTGCAAGAAGGCGTGGTTCGACCGCGTACTGCCCGAAACCCTGGCGCTGGTGCGGCTGTTGGACGCCACCCGGCCGCGCTTCCTGACCATTCTGCACAACTGCGAGGCGGGCGGCGTCTATTACTACATGAACCGTCCGGCCGCGGAGCCGTACGGAGTCCTGACCGAGATACCGGCCTCCCTCGGCATGCCGCTGGCGACCGGCGAACCCGAGGCCGCCCACGCCCCGGTATACTCCCCCGCCGTCTACGGCTGCACCGACATGAAGGACGCGTACGACTATCTCGAAGGGCTCGGTATCGACGCCGCCGCCAGGATCGCGGGCTCGTCGAGCGCCGCGTACGCCGAGCGCTACGGCACCTTCTGCTTCGTCACCGAGGTCCCGCACTGGAGCCATCCGGACGCCGACGACAACACGTCCGCCCTGCTGCTGATCACCCACGACCTGGGACTCGCCGCGGGCGCCGCCGACCGGGTCGCGATCATGTACGCCGGGCGCATCCTGGAACAGGCCCCGGTCCAGGAGCTGTTACGCCCACCGGATCGCCGCCGCCGTCACCGGATTCCGGCTGCCCGCCACGAAGGTGACGGCCAAGGCGAAACTCAGTCAGGACGAGCGCGAGGAGATCGCCCTCCGCCTCGCCGGGGCCCTCGAATCCGGCCGGCCGTACGCCGTTCCCGAACTCGCCCGCGCCATGCGCGACATCCGGAGGAAGCCGTGACCGACCCGAACACCGTGACCGACCCGAACACCGCGGCGCCCGGCGCCCCCTCGGCCACCGCCCGACCGCTCACCCTGCGCCGCGTCCACCTCGGCGCGGGCGGACCACTGAGCGACGTCCGTATCGAGTCCGGTCTCGTCAGGGCCGTCTTTCCGGCGGGCGAAGCACCGCGCGCGGACGGGCAGAGCCTCGACCTCGACGGCCGTACGCTGCTGCCGGGGCTGTGGGACTCGCACGTACACATGGTCCAGTGGGCGGGCCTGCGCCGGCGGCTCGACGTGTCCGGCGCCCGCTCGGCGCGGGAGGCCGCGGACGCGGTCGGCCGGCAGGCCGCGGCCCTGCCGGCCGGTGAGCCGATGATCGGCCACGGCTTCCGTGACGGACTGTGGCCGGACGCACCCCACAAGGATCTCCTCGACGCCCTCGTCCCGGACCGTCCCGCCCTGCTGATCAGCATGGATCTGCACTCCGCCTGGCTCAACTCGGCCGGGCTCGCCCTGGTCGGGCGCGGCGACCACCCCACCGGACTGCTGCGCGAGGACGAGTGCATCCAGGCCATGGCCCAACTCCCCACCGCCTCGGTGGAGTTGACGGACCAATGGGTGCAGGAGGCCTGCGTCGCCGCCGCCGCGCGCGGGATCACCGGCATCGTCGACTTCGAGTACGCCGACAACATCGCGGACTGGACCCGCCGGATGAACGGTGCCTCGGTGCCGCTCCGCGTGGCCGCCTCCATCTGGTCCCCGCAGCTGGAGGCGGCGATCGGGCGCGGGCTCCGCACCGGCCAGACCCTGGACACCCCCGGCGGACTGCTGGAGGTCGGGCCGTTCAAGCTGCTCACCGACGGCTCGCTCAACACCCGTACCGCGCTGTGCCACGAGGCGTACCCGGGCGCGGTTCCCGGCGAGCCCGGCTCCCACGGACTGGAGCAACTGCCCCCGCAGGAGCTGGTGTCCCTGCTGCGCCACGCCTCCTCCCACGGGATCGAGCCCGCGGTCCACGCGATCGGGGACCGAGCGAACGAGATGACCCTCGACGCGTTCGAGGCGGTGCGCTGCCACGGCCGGATCGAGCACGGCCAGTTGCTCGCTCTCAAGGACATCCCGCGCTTCGCCGAACTGGGCGTCACCGTGAGCATCCAGCCCACCCACGCGGTGGACGACCGGGACGTCGCCGACCGGCACTGGGCGGGCCGGACCCACCGGGCGTACGCCTTCGCCGACCTGCTCGACGCCGGGGCCGTCCTGGCGCTGGGCTCCGACGCCCCCGTCGCCACGCTCGACCCCTGGCTGACCATGGCGTCCGCCGTGACCCGGACCGGCGACGAGCGCCCGCCGTGGCACCCGGAGCAGCGGATACCGGTGGCGGCCGCCCTCGCCGGCTCGTCCCGGGGGCAGCGGCTGATCCGGGTCGGCGACCGGGCGGACCTGGTGGTGACCGACGCCGACCCGCTCACCGCGGACGCCCGGACCCTGCGCGAGATGCCGGTGCACGCCACGCTGCTCACCGGCGCCTGGACCCACGGCCCGTCACTGTGACCGGTTCGCCGTGACCAGTTCGCTGCGACTGGTCCTCTACTACCTGTTCGCCGTGACCTGTTCGGGCCCGACGATGACCATCTTGGTCTAGACCTTGACGTGTCCCACTCATCAGGACCACTCTGAGAGCGCTCTCAAATGGACCGGAAGGGGCCACGCCGCCCTTGCCTCCCCATGACGGGACGCGGCCCCCGACCATCCGTCCGTCGCATTTCGACTCCGGTGGGAGAAGCCCACCTGTCAGGAGGACGAGCGTGCTTGCCCTACGGAAAGCGCTGGTGGCCCTGGTCGCCGCGGCAACGGTCACCGCGGGACTCACGACGGTGGGCCCCGCATCCCGCGCCGAAGCCGCGGTGCCCACGACCATCCCGCTCGAAATCAAGAACACCTCCGGGCGCGGCGATCAGGTGTACATCTACAACATCGGGACCCTGCTCTCGACCGGCCAGCAGGGCTGGGCCGACGCGAACGGCACGTTCCACGCCTGGCCCGCCGGCGGCAACCCACCGACCCCCGCCCCCGACGCGTCGATCGCCGGACCGGCCAACGGCCAGACCAAGACGATCCGGATGCCCAAGTTCTCCGGCCGGGTCTACTTCTCCTACGGCCAGAAGCTCGTCTTCAAGCTGACCACCGGCGGTCTCGTACAGCCCGCGGTGCAGAACCCGTCCGACCCGAACGTGAACATCCTCTTCAACTGGACCGAGTACACGCTCAACGACGCCGGACTGTGGATCAACAGCACACAGGTCGACATGTTCTCGGCCCCGTACGCGGTCGGCGTCAAGAACACCGCCGGCGCCACCAAGAACACCGGTCACCTGAAGCCGGGCGGCTACAACGGCTTCTTCAACGCGCTGAGGAGCCAGCCCGGCGGCTGGGCCAACCTCATCAGAACCCGGTCCGACGGAACCATCCTGCGGGCCCTCGCACCCGGCCACGGCATCGAGGCAGGCGCCCTGCCCGCCTCGGTCATGAACGACTACATCAACCGGGTGTGGTCCAAGTACTCCACCTCCACACTGACGGTGACACCGTTCGCCGACCAGCCGGGTACCAAGTACTACGGCAGGGTCTCCGGCAACGTCATGAACTTCACCAACGGCTCCGGCGCCGTCGTCACCAGCTTCCAGAAGCCCGACTCCGACAGCGTCTTCGGCTGCTACAAGCTGCTGGACGCGCCGAACGACCTGGTACGCGGCCCGATCTCCCGCACCCTGTGCGCGGGCTTCAACCGCTCCACGCTCCTGACCAACCCCAACCAGCCCGACACGAGTTCCGCGGGCTTCTACCAGGACAGCGTGACCAACCACTACTCGCGGAAGATCCACGCCCAGATGGTCGACGGCAAGGCGTACGGCTTCGCCTTCGACGACGTCGGCAACCACGAGTCGCTCGTCAACGACAACAACCCGCAGACGGCGTACATCACGCTCGACCCGTTCAGCTGAGCGAGCCGATCCGACAGCGTGTCGAGAGGACCGGGCAGGTCCGCCCGGCCCTCTCGACACGCCCGAACAACAAAAGTGACTCACCAAACATCAGCTGTTGAACACACCGACCGCCCCGCACGTATCTCCCTGCGCTGGCCAAGCACAGATTCCCAACGACCAGTTGGCATATCCCGGGAGGCACCTTTGCGGCGTATCAACGGCACGGCCCTCGTCATCGTGGCACTCGTCGGCACACTCGGCGCGCTCGCGTTCCCGGTGTGGTCGTACGCCGACCGCGCCGGTACGGGGCAGGCGAACCTCGCCTCCGGAACCGTACCGACGCGCTGGGGGCCGCTGACCGCCAATGACCGCGACCTGATCAACCGCGTGCGGCTGGCAGGTCTGTGGGAGTTGCCGGCGGGCCAGCAGGCTGCCGAGCGCTTCCCGAGCGGTCCGGTGCGGGAGGCGGCCGACCACCTGATCGTCGGTCATACCGACCTCGACAAGCGCGCACGCAGCGTCGCGCGGGATCTCGGTCTCGAGCTGCCGAACCAGCCCACCGAGCAGCAGCAGGGCTGGCTGAACCAGATGTCCGCGGCGTCGGACGAGGACTACGTGAAGGTGTGGGCGAACCTGCTCCGGTCCGCGCACGGCAAGATCTTTCCGGTGATCGGCACGGTCCGGAACCAGACGCGCAACACGCTGGTGCGTCAGCTCGCCTCGGACACCAACCAGACCGTGCTGGATCACATCACGGTCCTTGAGAAGACCGGCGCGATCGACTTCGACGCGATCGCCAACGACTCGGTGGCCGGATCGACGGCCAGCCCGAGTGGTCCGCCGCCGCCGGTCTCGGGCGTGGCTCCGCCCGCGGCGCCGCCCGCGGAGGCCACAGGCGACATCCAGACCACCTCACGGCCTTCACCGGGTGCACCGGGCACGGTCAACACGAACCGGCCGGAGGCCGAGGACCCGGACAACCCGGTCTCGACTGAGTCCTCGTCCGCGCCGTAGCGGGGCGTGACCGCCGCCCGCGTCCCGAAGCTCAAATGTTGCTCTGAACGTCCCCGCCGATGGGTTCGGCCCCGCTTCCCGGGGCCATGACCCGGTCACGCCGGAACACAGGTCCGTCGAAGGAGACGACGCACAGGTCCTGGTGAAGCCGTGGTGAAGGAGGGGGACGAGATGAAGCACTTGGGTACGGGAATCGGGTGGCGGCCGGAGATCGCGGAGGCCGTGGAGGGCATGCCCGGCATCGACTGGGTCGAGGCCGTCGCGGAGAACGTGTGCCCGGGGCACCTCCCCGAGTCGCTGGTGCGGCTGCGCGAGCGCGGCGTCACGGTGGTTCCGCACGGGGTGTCGCTCGGCCTCGGCGGCGCCGACCGCCCCGACGAGGGAAAGCTCGCCGATCTCGCGGCGGCCGCCGAGGCCCTCGGCTCCCCTCTGGTCACCGAGCACATCGCGTTCGTCCGTGCGGGCGGGGCCCTCACCGCCTCGCCCCTCCTGGAGGCCGGGCATCTGCTGCCCGTCCCCCGCACCCGGGACGCCCTCGACGTCCTCTGCGAGAACATCCGCATCGCCCAGGACGCGCTGCCCGTGCCGCTCGCGGTCGAGAACATCGCGGCACTGATCTCCTGGCCGGGCGAGGAGATGACCGAGGGACAGTTCCTGTACGACCTGGCCGACCGCACCGGCGTACGCCTCCTCATCGACGTGGCCAACCTCCACACCAACCACGTCAACCGCGGCGAGGACCCCGCCAAGGCCCTGGACGAACTGCCCGTCGAGGCGATCGCGTACGTCCACGTCGCCGGCGGTTTCGAACGCGACGGCGTCTGGCACGACAGCCACGCCCACGCCGTGCCGCCCGCCGTCCTCGCGATCCTCGCCGACCTGTCCTCCCGGGTCCGCCCGCCGGGCGTACTCCTGGAGCGCGACGAGAACTTCCCCGCGCCGGCCGAGCTGGAGCGAGAGCTGACGGCGATCCGGGAGACGGTGGAGAAGGGGGCTCTCTCGGTGGTTCCGACGGTGCCCGCCGATGCCGCATCCGAGACCGCCGCCTCCGAGACCTCCGACGCTTCCAATGCCTCCGACGCATCCGGAACCACCGACCCGGATTCCGATGACGCACCGAAGGCGTCACCCTCCACCGAACTCTCCCGCCAGCGGCTCGCCCTCGCGCAGGCGGCCCTGTTGTCCGCGCTGGTCGCCGGGACGCCCGTGCCGGAGGGCTTCGACGGGACCCGGCTGTCCGTGCAGGCCCGGGCGCTGGCGGGCAAGCGGGCCGATGTCGTGGCCAAGGTCGCGCCCGAGCTGCCGGAGATTCTGGCGGAGGCGTACCGCAAGTCGTTCGTCGCGTACGCGCACGGCCACCCGATGACCGGCGGCTACCGGCGGGACGCGCTGGACTTCGCCGAGCATCTGCTGCTGGGCGGCCGGCTGGAGGACCCGGAGGTACGACGGCGGGTGAGCGACTGGTGGCTGGAGCGCTCGGGTCCCGCGCCGCTGTCGCAGCACCCGGCGGCCCGGCTGGCGCGCGCCACGCGACGGGTACTGCTGAGGCGATGAGGCACGTCCTGCGGAGGCGATGACGGGGTTCCGCCCGGGGCGTTGAGAACGAGTCGACACCGGGCGTAGAGGCCTTCGTCACCGCGTGACATCGCTCACCGGGCGACACGGGCGCCGGATCTGTACAGAGCAGCGGGCCCCCTGCCTGCTCAGTGCCGCTCCCCGACGGCCGGGCGCGCGGGCTCGCATCCGTCCGGCGCCGGGCGCACCCCGCGTGTGCGCGTGGTGCACGAAAGCCCGCCCGTCGTGGGCCGCGCGCCGCCGCACCGCCTGCCACCTGCGAAAACACCCTGCCTGCGGCCGTCTGTCCGGATTCGTACGGCAACCGTCCGAACCCGTACCTCAGTTGACGTACACCGCGCAGTAATATTCCAGCTCCAACCCGAAGCGCACTAACGTGCGGTGCCGCAACAGGAGGCACCATGCGATCCATCAACAGCCGGGGACTGTTCAGCGGCACCGGGCTCATCGTCACGGGCCTGGCGGCGACCCTCGTGGCGCTGATCTTCCCGGTCTGGTCGTACTCGGACCGGTCGGGCACCGGTGTGGACACGCTGAACGCCCAGACCTTGTCGACGAGGTACGGTCCGCTGTCCGCGCTGGACCGGGAGTTCGTCACCAAGGTGCGGCTCGCGGGCCTGTGGGAGCTGCCCGCCGGCCAGCAGGCCGAGGAGCGCGGCACGACACAGGCGGTCAAGACGGCGGGCGAGCACCTCGTCGAGGGGCACACGTTCCTGGACGAGCGTGTGCGCGAAGTGGCCTCGCGGCTCGGGCTCCAGCTGCCCAACCAGCCCAACGAGCAGCAGCAGGCGTGGCTCGGCACGCTGAGCGCGGCACGGGGCGAGGAGTACGACGTCCAGTTCGCGAACATCCTGCGCAAGGCGCACGGCAAGGTCTTCGGCCTGGTCGCCCAGGTCCGCGCGAGCACCCGCAACTCGCTCGTCCGTGGCCTCGCCGACGACGCGAACAGCACGGTCCTGGACCACATCACGGTCCTGGAGGCCACCGGTCTCGTCGACTTCGACGCCCTGGCCCGGGACGCGGCCACCGCGAGCCCGCCGCCGCTCACCAACTCCCCGGCCCCGCCCGGTCCGACGGACTCCCCGAGCGCGCCCGTCCCGGTCTCCCCGTCGCCGTCCGCTTCACGCACCTACACTGTCGGGGTTGCCCTTCGTGAAGCGGGACACCATCTCCACGCACGCCGAGATGAAGCCGTCGCCCTCGCCCGCCTTGATGGCGGGC
>NZ_JAPWHT010000163.1:0-20385 GCF_027270795.1 Streptomyces sp. ActVer | reverse complement strand
GGGCGGACCCGCCCGCGAGACGGCGTCCAAGGCCCTCGACGTGGCACTGACCGCGCCCGTCGCCCTCAGCACGATCGCCGTCGCGGTCGGCCTCGCCGTCACCGGCGGCCTGATCGCGGGTGCCTTCGGCGGCTGGCGCGCCTCCCGGCTGCGACCGGCGGACGCCCTGCGCCGCGTCGAATAGCCGGCCGCCTCGGTCGCCCGCCCGGCCGCGCGTCGCGGCGGGCGCCAACCCCCTTACGTATCCCAGGAGTTGCAGCATGTACGAACTCAGAGGCGTCACCAAGCGCTACAAGCGGGGCAAGGAGTCCGTCGACGCGCTCGACGGGGTCGACCTGACCATCGGGGACGGTGACCGGCTGGTCATCCAGGGCCCCACCGGCGGCGGCAAGTCCACCCTGCTTCAGATGCTCGGCGGGCTCGACCGGCCCACCGCCGGAAGCGTCGAACTCGACGGTACGGATCTCGCCAAGCTGTCCGAGAGCAAACTGACCAAGGTCCGCAGCGAGAACATCGGTTTCGTCTTCCAGAGCTTCAACCTCATTCCCACGCTCACCGCCCAGGAGAACGTGGAAACCGCCCTCGTACCCCTGAAGCTGAAGGTCAGGGAACGGCGCGAACGGGCCGCGGCCGCACTGGATTCGGTGGGGCTCGCCGAGCGGCTCGGGCATCTGCCGGCCGAGCTGTCCGGCGGTCAGCAGCAGCGCGTCGCGATCGCCCGTGCCCTGGTCAAGCAGCCGAAGGTGCTCCTCGCCGACGAACCGACCGGAAACCTCGACGAGTCCATGCGCGACGAGATCATGGACGTACTCGAAACCATGTGGAAGGAGCACGGGCTCACTTTCATCATGGTTACGCACGATTCGGCGATCGCGAAAAAGGCCCCCCGGGTCGCCACGATCCGCAAGGGAAAGATCACCGTGAAGGAAAACGCGAACTCTTAACAGCCGCCTCACTATTGAGCACCCGTTCACCCCCCGGCATACTGAGTATTCCGGGGGGTTACGCGCGAGCATGCGTACGGGACGTCCCCCGGCCGGATGAACGGGGATTCATCCCGGACCTGCATCTCCAGGGGGAGACTTGCGCAGACAAATGAAAAGAGCGTGCGTGGCCACGATCGCCGCGGCGGCAGCCGTGGCCCTGGCGGCGGGCATGACCAGCCCGGCGTCGGCGGAGGCCAGGCCCACGGCCGGTGACTCGGCCGTACCGACCACGCCCAAGCACCGCATCACCCTGATCACCGGCGACCGTGTGGTCGTCGACGCCAAGGGCCGCGTCGTCGGCCTGGAGCGCGCCAAGGGCCGCGAGGGGATACCCGTCCAGGTCCGCAGGGCCGGCGGGCGCACGCTCGTCGTCCCTGCCGACGCGGCGCGGCTGATCGCCTCCGGCAAGCTCGACCAGCGGCTCTTCGATGTCACCGAGCTGAACAAGTCGGCCAACCGCAAGGCCCAGAAGCAGGGTCTCAAGCTGATAGTCGGCTACCGCGGCGCGGCCGCGGCGGCGAAGGCCGACGTCCGTGACGCGGGCGACACCAAGGTCCGCCGGACCCTCAAGTCGCTGAACGCGGACGCGGTCCTGACGCCGAAGGACGACGCGACCGACCTCTGGTCCGCGGTCACCGACTCGCAGGGCGGCAGTGCGCGGACCGCGTCCGGCATCGCCAATGTGTGGCTCGACGGTGTCCGCAAGGCCAGCCTCGACAAGTCCGTCAAGCAGATCGGCGCCGACAAGGCCTGGGCCGCCGGGTTCGACGGCAAGGGCGTCAAGATCGCCGTCCTCGACACGGGTGTCGACTCGACCCACCCGGACCTCAAGGGCCAGGTCGTCGCCGAGAAGAACTTCTCCGCCGCTCCGGACGCGACCGACAAGTACGGTCACGGCACGCACGTCGCGTCCATCGCGGCCGGTACGGGCGCCAAGTCCGCGGGCAAGTACAAGGGCGTCGCACCGGGCGCCCAACTGCTCAACGGCAAGGTCCTCGACGACAACGGCTTCGGCGACGACTCCGGCATCCTCGCCGGCATGGACTGGGCGGCCGAGCAGGGCGCCGACATCGTGAACCTCAGCCTGGGCGGCGGAGACACCCCCGAGGTGGACCCGCTGGAGGCCCAGGTCAACAAGCTGTCCGAGGAGAAGGGCATCCTCTTCGCGATAGCCGCCGGCAACTCCGGCCAGTTCGGCGAGCAGACGGTCGGTTCCCCGGGCAGCGCGGCCGCCGCGCTCACCGTCGGCGCAGTCGACGACAGCGACAAACTGGCCGACTTCTCCAGCACCGGACCCGGCCTCGACGGCGCCATCAAGCCCGACGTGACCGCGCCCGGCGTGGACACCACCGCCGCCTCGGCCAAGGGCAGCATCATCGCCCAGGAGGTCGGCGAGAACCCCGCCGGCTACGTCACCATCTCGGGTACGTCGATGGCGACCCCGCATGTCGCGGGCGCCGCCGCCATCCTCAAGCAGCAGCACCCGGACTGGAAGTACACCGAGCTCAAGGCCGCGCTCACCGGTTCAGCCAAGGGCGGCAAGTACACGCCGTTCCAGCAGGGTTCGGGCCGCATCCAGGTCGACAAGGCCATCAAACAGACCGTGATCGCCGACCCGTCGTCCGTGAGCTTCGGCATCCAGCAGTGGCCGCACACCGACGACACCCCGGTCACGAAGAAGATCACGTACAAGAACCTAGGCACGGCCGACGTCACGCTGAGCCTCTCCGCGACGGCCACCAACCCGAAGGGCCAGGCCGCTCCGGCAGGCTTCTTCACGCTCGGGGCCAAGACACTGACCGTCCCGGCGGGCGGCACGGCCTCCGCCGACCTCACGGTCAACACCAAGCTGGGCGGCACGCTCGACGGCGGCTACTCCGCGTACGTGACCGCGACCGGCGGCGGCCAGAGCGTGCGTACGGCGGCTGCGGTGCAGCGCGAGGTGGAGTCGTACGACGTCACGCTCAAGATGATCGACCGTGACGGCAACCCGGCGAAGTACTACAACGCCGACCTGACCGGTGTCTCCGGCATGGCCGCGGAGAAGTGGTTCGCGCCGTACGACGAGTCCGGCACCGTCAAGGTCCGCGTTCCCAAGGGCGGATACATCCTCAACTCGGCGTTCTTCGTCGACCCGGAGGACTTCACCAAGGGTGCCGACTGGGTGGCCCAGCCGAAGCTGAGCATCACCAAGAACACCACGATCACGGTGGACGCGCGGACCGCGAAGCCGGTGGACATCACCGTGCCCGACGCGGCCGCCAAGTCGGAGTTCGCGTCGCCGGACTACACGGTGGACGTGGGCAACAACAGCTACGGGTTCGGCTGGTGGCTGGACACGTACGCCAACTTCCGTACCGCGAGCGCCGGTCCGGAGATCACCGACGGTTCGCTGTTCCAGCAGTGGGGCGGTCACTGGGCCAAGCCCGGTGAGGAGTACAACACCGTCGCGGGCGGCAAGGTGAAGAAGGTCGCCACCGGATACACCAAGCATTACAAGGCGAGCGAACTGGCCACCCTGAAGGTCGGCCTGGGCGCCTCGACGAGCGGCAAGAAGGGCGCGGTCAACACCATCGGCTGGCTGCCCGGCAGCTCCAGCGCCTCCTCGATCGGTGTCGCGCAGACGCTGCCCGGCACGCGGAAGGTGCACGTGACCACCGCGGGCGGCGTGAAGTGGGAGCAGGACTTCGAGCAGCAGGGCGGGCTCGACCCGGACGGCTTCCCGATCACCGAGGCCTTCTACACGCTCGGCCGCGCCCAGACCTTCAAGGCGGGCAAGAGCTACGAGAAGATCTACAACACGGCGGTCTTCGGTCCGCGCGTCGGCTCCGGCTTCGGCATCCAGCGCGAGGGCAACGAGATCTACGGCTACCTGCCGCTGTTCGCCGACGGCAAGACGCACGCCGGCTCCTCGCTCTTCTCGTCGGTCACCACGACGCTCTACCGCAACGGCACCAAGGTCGGCTCGAACGAGGACCCGCTGTTCGGCGAGGGAGTCTTCAAGGTCCCGGCCGGTGACGCCTCGTACAAGCTGACCACCTCGGTCAAGCGGAGCGTCAAGGTCGCGGCGGCCTCCACCCGTATCGACGCCAGCTGGACCTTCCGCTCCAAGAAGGTCACCAGCGCCGCGCTGCCCACCTCCTCGGTCCGCTTCAACGCGGCCGTCGGACTGGACAGCAAGGTCCCGGCCGGCAAGAAGGTCTCCGTCCCGGTCACCGTCCAGGGCTCGGCCGCCGGCAAGAACCTCAAGTCGCTGTCGGTGTACGTGTCGTACGACTACGGCCAGACCTGGAAGAAGGTCACCGTCAAGAACGGCAAGATCGGCGTGACGAACCCGGCCAAGGGCAAGGGCATCTCGTTCCACGCGAAGATCACCGACAAGAAGAACAACAAGTCGACGATCTCGATCTACAACGCGTACTACGGGAAGTGAGCCGGCGGGGTCGGTCCCTCAGGATCGACCCTCAAGGCTGGTCCTGAGGTTCGCTGAGCGCTGACTGATGCGAACGGCCCGACGGAAGTGCAGCTTCCGCGGGCCGTCCGTGTTTGTGTGGGGGCATGACAGCGCACACCGTTGAGTACATCCGGTACCGCATTCCCGAGCAGCAGTCGGCGGAGTTCCTCGCCGCCTACACCCGGGCCGCCGCTCAGCTCGCCGCGGCCCCGCAGTGTGTCGACTACGAACTGGCGCGCTGCGAGGAGGACTTCGAGCACTTCGTGCTCCGCATCACCTGGACCTCCACCGAGGACCACATCGAGGGCTTCCGCAAGTCCGAGCTCTTCGCCGAGTTCCTCGCCGAGATCCGGCCTTACATCAGCTCCATCGAGGAGATGCGGCACTACAAACCGACGACGGTACGGGGTACGGGGGCGTCCGTGCCCACGTTGTACGTCTGGGCGGGGGGTGCCGAGGCCTTCGACCGTCTCACCGAGGTCTTCTACGACAAGGTTCTCAAGGACGACGTCCTGGCGCCCGTCTTCGAGGGTCTCGCTCCCGAGCACGCGTCGCATGTCGCGCTGTGGCTCGGGGAGGTGTTCGGGGGGCCGGCCGGGTACTCCGAGACGCAGGGTGGGCACGGGCACATGGTCGCGAAGCATCTCGGGAAGGGGATCACCGAGGTACAGCGGCGGCGGTGGGTGAACCTTCTCCAGGACGCGGCGGACGATGCGGGGCTTCCCTCCGACGCGGAGTTCCGCTCCGCGTTCGTGGCGTATGCGGAGTGGGGGACTCGGCTTGCCGTCTATTTCTCGGGCCCCGACGCGGTGCCTCCGGCGGAGCAGCCGGTCCCCAAGTGGACGTGGGGTTCGGCTCCGCCGTACCAGGGCTGACATCCGGCCGGGCATTTTTCGCCCCCGCCGCCCCTACCCATTCCCGTCACTACTCGGCGGCCGGCCCCCCGAACCCCCGCTCCTCAAACGCCGGAGGGGCTGAAATACTCAGCCCGTCCGGCGTTTGAGGACGAGGCCGTTCAGGCCGACAAGCGGGGGTCTGGGGGCGCAGCCCTCAGGGATGGGACGGGTAGGGGCGGCGGGGGCGAGAAAAACCTACGACTGGGGCGTCGACGTGCCCGCGCGGGTTGCGTCCCTGCCCCAGCTCGCCAGCAGGCGGAGGGCGTCGGACGAGGGGGAACCCGGTTCGGCGTGGTAGGTGATCATTGACTGTTCGTCGTCGTCGACGAGGCGGAACGACTCGAAGGAGAGGGTCAGCTCGCCGACGAGCGGATGGTGCAGCCGCTTGACGCCGTGGCTCTTCTCCTTGACGTCGTGCGTCGCCCAGAGCCGACGGAACTCCTCGCTCTTCACGGACAGCTCGCCCACCAGGGCGGACAGGCGCGGATCGTCGGGGTGGCACCCCGCGTCCATCCGCAGAAAGCTCACCATGTCGGACGCCTTCTGCTCCCACTCCACGAACAGCTCGCGATACTCGGGCTTGAGAAACACCATCCGCGCCCAGTTCCGCTCCTGCGGCGGCACCTCCGACCAGTCCCCGAAGACGGCCGCGGCCATCCGGTTCCAGACGAGAATCTCCGACCGCCGCCCCACGACATACGCGGGCACCCCGTCGAACGTGTCGATCAGCTCCCGCAGAGCCACCCGCACCTGCTGCGGCCGGACCGACGGCTTCTTCTTGTGCTGCTTCGGCTTCGCGAGATGCGTGAGGTGCGCGTGCTCGGCCCCCGTCAGCCGCAGAGCGCGCGCGATCGAGTCGAGCACCTCCGCGGACACGTTCCGCCCATTGCCCTGCTCGAGCCGGGTGTAGTACGCCACGGACACCCCGGCCAGCTGCGCCAGCTCCTCGCGGCGCAGCCCGGGCACCCGGCGATGCCGCCCGAAGTCCGGCAGCCCCACGTCCTCGGGCTTCAGCCGGGCCCGGCGCGTGCGCAGGAACTCGCTGAGCTCGGCACGCCGGTCCAGCGGCCGCCCCGCGGGCTCCTGAGAGGGCTGTTCATCCATACGTCCAGTATTCACGGTCGTACGCATACGAACCTGCCCCCGTCAGTAGTAGGACCAGTGGACGTACGCAAAGCCGTGGTCTGGGTGACTGCCGTGATCCGGGGCAGGCTGGACGCCGTGCCCGGCCGGAAGGCAGGCCGGGCGCAGAACCCCTCCCTAGGAGAACCCCCGGCATGACCACTGTCGCCGCATACGCCGCTCCCGCCGCCAAGGCTCCGCTGGAGCGCACGACCATCGAGCGTCGCCCGGTCGGCGAGCACGACGTTCTGATCGAGATCAAGTTCGCCGGCATTTGTCACTCCGACATCCACCAGGCCCGCGAGGGCTGGGGCGAGGCCATCTTCCCGATGGTCCCCGGCCACGAGATCGCCGGCATCGTCACCGAGGTCGGCCCGGGCGTCACCAAGTTCGCGGCCGGCGACCGCGTGGGCGTGGGCTGCCTGGTCGACTCCTGCCGCGAGTGCGAGAACTGCAAGGCGGGCCTGGAGCAGTACTGCACCCAGGGCAACGTCGGCACGTACAACGCCGTCGGCAAGGACGGCGAGCCCACCTACGGCGGCTACTCGACGCACATCGTCGTCGACGAGGCCTTCACCGTCCGTATCCCCGAGGGCCTGGCCCTCGACGAGGCCGCGCCGCTGCTGTGCGCCGGCATCACCACGTACTCCCCGCTCAAGCACTGGAACGCCGGTCCCGGCAAGAAGGTCGCCGTCCTCGGCATGGGCGGTCTCGGCCACATGGGCGTCAAGATCGCGCACGCCCTCGGTGCCG
Organism: Streptomyces sp. ActVer; assembly: GCF_027270795.1. Lineage (NCBI taxonomy): Bacteria > Bacillati > Actinomycetota > Actinomycetes > Kitasatosporales > Streptomycetaceae > Streptomyces > Streptomyces sp. ActVer. Next base: position 13,174 of record NZ_JAPWHT010000163.1, on the reverse strand, counting down.
AGGTGACCGTTCTCTCGCAGTCCCTGCGGAAGAAGGACGACGGGCTGAAGCTGGGCGCCGACCACTACTACGCGACCAGCGACCCGAAGACCTTCCAGGAACTGCGCGGTTCCTTCGATCTGATCCTGTCCACCGTGTCCGCCCCGCTGGACCTGGACGTCTTCCTCTCCCTCCTCAAGACGGACGGCGCCTTCGTGAACGTGGGCGCGCCCGAGGAGCCCGTCTCCCTGAACCTCTTCTCCGTGATCGGTGGCCGTAAGACCCTTGCCGGGTCCGGGATCGGTGGCATTCAGGAGACCCAGGAGATGCTGGACTTCTGTGCCGAGCACGGGTTCGGGGCGGAGATCGAGCTGATCAGCGCGGGTGAGATCAACGAGGCGTACGAGCGGGTGCTCAGCAGTGATGTGCGGTACCGGTTTGTGATTGACGTCGCGACCATTTAGTTCCACTGAGGGGCGGGGTTCGGCTGCGGGTTCGTTCTGGCTGAGCGCGCAGTTCCCCGCGCCCCTAGTGGACGGGGCTGCGCCCCTGTCCTCTACGACCGCCTGCCAGGAGCCATAGCAAGTACGGGCCGCCCACCAAGGCCGTCAATGCCCCCACTGGGATCTCCAGTGGGGGCATCAGCGTGCGGGCCGCCAGGTCGGCCGCGACCAGGATCACCGAACCCGTCAACGCCGAGGTCGCCAGCGGGAGTTGGGGTGTGCGGGTCAGGCGGCGGGCCAGTTGGGGGGCCGTCAGGGCTACGAAGCCGATGGGGCCCGCCGCTCCCGTGGCGGTTGCCGCGAGGATCACGCCCAGGACGGTCAGGGCGAGCTGGGTCCGGTGTACGCGGACGCCCAGCGCGGCGGCCGTGTCGGGGTCGAGGCCGAGCGGTCGCAGGGCCCGGTTCGCCCACACCAGGGCGGGGAGGGCGAGGAGGAGGAGGATCCAGGCGAGGGGTTCGGCCTGTTCCCAGCCGCGTCCGTTGAGGCTGCCGGTCAGCCACAGTTTGACCTGCTCGGCCGCGCCCAGCTCGCTCTCCGTGAGATACAGCTGGACGACCGCGGAGAGGGCCACCCCGATGCCGACCCCGGTCAGCACGAACCGGCTGGGCTGCATGCCGTGCCGCCAGGCCAGTACGTACACGAGCGCCGCGGCCCCCAGACCGCCCGCTACGGAGACCGCCGGGAGCGCGCCGGGGGAGGCGACCGTACCCGTGGCGAGTGCCAGGACGGTGGCGGCGGCCGCCCCGTGCCCGACGCCGATCACGTCCGGGCTGGCCAGCGGGTTGCGCGTCACGGTCTGCACGAGTGCCCCGGAGAGCCCGTACGCGGCGCCGACCAGCGCGCCGAGCACGATCCGCGGGACCCGCAGCTCCCCGACGATCAGGTCGTACGGGCCGCCGTGGCCGCGCAGGACCCGCCAGACCTCGCCCGGCGACACGTACGTCTGCCCGACGCACGCCGAGAGCACCATCACGCCGGCCAGGAGAAGCAGGAGTACGGCGACGACTGCCGCCGAGCGGCGGTGCAGGAGCAGGGAGAAGGAGCGGCGGCGGAGGACCGAGAGGCCTGCCGAGTGGGGGTGGACGGGGTCCGGGGACGGGGACTGTCCTTGGGGTGTCGACTGTTCGGACGGGCGCGGGGATGCCGTTGTCACGAAGCCGCTCCCTTCCGGCGTACGAGAACGACCAGGACCGGCACGCCCACGAGGGCCGTCATCACCCCGGCCGGTACCTCCGCGGGCGCGCGGACCACCCGTCCCGCGACGTCCGCCGCGAGCAGCAGGGCCGCCCCGAGCAGGGCGGAGAGCGGCAGGGTCCAGCGGTGGCCGCCCGAGACGAGGCGGCGGGCCAGGTGAGGTACGGCGAGCCCTATGAAGGCGATCGGCCCGGCCGCGGCCACCGCGGCGGCGGTCAGGACGGTCGCGCCGAGCGCCGCGCAGACGCGTACGAGCTGGACCTTGTGCCCCAGCGCACGCGCGGTGTCGTCGCCGAGGGCGAGCGCGTCCAGGCCGCGGGCGCAGCCGAGCACCAGCAGCGCGCCCGCGACGAGGAAGGGCAGCATCTGCCCGACCGTCCCCGCGTCGCGTCCGCTGAGCGCGCCCACCTGCCAGAACCTGAACTGGTCCAGAGTCGCCGAACTCGACGTCAGGACCACGGTGGTGGCCCCGCCGACCATCGCGGACAGCGCGGTCCCGGCGAGCGCGAGCTTGACCGGCGAGGCGCCGCCCCGGCCGCGCGAGGCGACGGCGTACACCAGGCAGGCGGCGACGACCGCGCCCACGAAGGCGAACCAGACGTAGCCGCCGAAGCCGTTGGCGAGTCCGCCGGTGATCGCGAACACGACCCCCGCCGCGGCTCCCTGGCTCAGTCCGAGGATCCCCGGATCGGCCAGCGGATTGCGGGTGACGGCCTGCAGCGCCGCCCCCGCGACCCCGAGCGCGGCCCCCGCGGTGAGCCCGACGGCGGTTCGGGGCAGCCGCAATGACCGTACGACCAGCGCGTCCCGCGAGCCGCCGCCGTGCAGCAGCGCGTCGAGCACGGCGGACAGCGGCACCTGCCGGGTGCCGACGGCGAGGCTGAGGGCCACCGCGACGAGGGTGAGGAGGAGGGCGACCACCAGCCAGGAGGCGCGTACGGAGGCGCGGGAGGTGCGTACGGTCGCGGTGCGCGTGGTCACGTGCTCGCGGACCTACTTGGCGAGTGACTCGGTGAGCTGCTTCACGACCAGGTCGGCCGCCGTGGGGCCCGCGTTGAGGTACCAGGGGTCGTCGTCGACCTTGACGGCGTGCCCGGCCCCGACGGCCTTCATCGACTTCCAGAGCGGCCCGGCGAGGACGCTCCCGGCGTCGGTCTTGTCCTGCGCGCCCTGCACGGAGTAGAAGATCCAGTCGCCGTCCGCCACATCGATGCTCTCGGCGCCGATGTCCTCCGAAATGGCGTTGAACTGCTGGGACTTGGGCCGTCCGATCCCCATGTCGACGGCGATCGAACCGGTGAAGGAGGAGATGCCGAACATCCGGGTCCGGTCGGGCGTGAACCGCAGCATGGACACCGTGGTGTTCTTCCCGTCGACCTTCGTGCCCGCCGCGGCCGTCTCGTCCGCGTGCTCGTCGAGGAGCTTCTGCGCCTGCTCGCCCTTGCCGACGGCGTCGCCGACCAGCAGCAGGTCCCGCTTCCAGTTGATGCCGTTGCCCGCGGTGATCACGGTCGGGGCGATCCTCGACAGCTTGGGGTAGAGGTCGCCGAGCGAGTCGTTGGCGAGGATGAGGTCGGGCTTGGCGGTGGCCAGCGTTTCGAGGTTGGGCGCGGCCCGGGTCCCCGCGTCGGTCATCTTCGCGAGCTGCTTCTTGTACTGGGGGAAGGCGTCGGCGAGGTAGCCGGGTACGAGTCCGGCGTTGTCGGCGCGGGTGGTGGCGGCCGGTACGACTCCCAGGGTGAGTACGTCGTCGAGCTGCCCGGTGCTGAGCACGGCTATCCGCTTCGGCGCGGCCGCGATCTCCGTCTTGCCCTTGAAGTGGCTGACGGTACGGGGGAACTCGCCGTCGGCCGCCTTCGTACCCATGCCGTCGGCGAGGGCGCTGGGTGCGGCGGAGGGGCCCTTGGAGGCGCCGGCGACGAGGTTGCGGTCGCTCTTGCCGCCGCCCTCGCTGCTCTTGCCGCTCTCCGACGACGCGCATCCGGCCATCAGTCCGCCGACCACGGAAACGGCCAGGACGGTTTTGAATCCCGATGTGCGCACGACTCGCTCCGATTTTTCGATCTATAAGGCAAGGCTTACCTTATCCCGCCTTCCGGAGTGGCCACTTCCGGGGCTGCGCACGCGTTGCTGGGGCGCCTGGCGTGGAAAGGGATACGCGGAAAAAGGTAGGAAAAGGCCGCCGACGCCGAGCGCCGAGCCAGGACGATGAAGCGCACCGTGCCAGGAACGATGACGAGCAACGTGCCAGGACGAAGACGAGCAGCGCGCCAAGGAGGTACGCACGATGACCGTCGAGCTGAACCACACGATCGTCGCCGCCCACGACAAGAAGACCTCGGCCCGGTTCCTCGCCGACATCCTGGGCTTGGAGGTGAGCCCGCAGTACGGCCCGTTCATCCCGGTCCGGATCCCGAACGGCGTGACCCTCGACTACATGGACGCGACCGGGCCCATCCCGCCCCAGCACTACGCGTTCCTGGTCTCGGAGGGCGACTTCGACGCGATCTTCGCCCGCATCCGGGACGCGGGTCTGACGTACTGGGCGGACCCCTTCCACCGCCACGTCGACGAGATCAACACGAACGACGGCGGCCGCGGCACGTACTTCGACGACCCGAGCGGCCACAACCTGGAGATTCTTACGCGGCCCTATGGGAGTGGGAGTGAGGGGTAGGTGCCATCGGCGGCGGCCGCCCGGCCGGGCCGGTCGGCTGTTGGTCAGCGGCTGTTGGCCAACGGCCGTTGACTGTCGGCTAGTGGACGGTCTTCGCCGCCCACAGCACCGCGTCGCCGGACTTGATCACGACGTTGCCGTCGGCCTGGAGGACCAGGACCGCTCCAGGGTGGCCGAACGTCTGCGAGGCCCACACGGGTTTCCCGGCGCTGTTGTGGACCACCAGGTTGCCGTCGTCCTGGAAGCGGGCGGTGTTGCCGGTGCCGGACGTCGCGGCGGCCCAGAGGGGGCGGTCCTTCTTGTCGGTGATCACGAGGTTGCCGTCCCGCTGCATGACCAGCTTCGTCTTGGCGGTCTGCACGGACTCTCCGACGCCCAGGTCGTACACGGCTTCGAGGATCCTGCGCACCGGGCTCGCCGGGTTCACCGGCTTCGTGGCCTCGGCCGATGCGGAGGGCCGGGTCTTCGCGCCGCCGGAGGAGTCGTCCGACGAATCGGAACCGGAACCGCGCATACCGACGTATGCGGCGACCGAGACGGCGGTCACGGCGACGGCCGCCGCCGCGGCGACGGCGACGACCAGCCAGAGGGGGCGCCGCCGTCTTTCGGGCGGGCCGCCCGGGACGGCCAGGACGGTGCTGTCCTGCGTCTGCCCGGCGGCCGGGTGCCCGGGGCCGGGAGCCATGGAGTGGTGGGGCCTCGGGTGGTACGCGGGGTTCGGCCGCACGTGGTTCTGCGAGCCGGGCACCAGGTCGGGCGGGAGGTCGGGCCGCGGGTCGACGAGGGTGTGCGTCGGCTGCTCGTGCGCCGTCAGTTCCGTGGCGAGGGCAGGAGGACGGACGTCCGGCCAGCTGCCGGTACGGGCGCCGATCTGCTCCAGACGCCTGCCCAGCTCGGACGCGGTCGGACGGTCGCCCGGGGCCTTGGCCAGACATGATGCGAGTACGGGGACCAGGGTCGGCGGAACGCCCTGGAGGTCGGGGGCCTCGTGGACGGCCCGGTAGACCAGGGCGGCCATGGCCACGTTCTCCTGCGGGCGCGCGAACGGGCCGTGGCCGGTGGCGGCGTACACCAGGACCGCGGCCAGCGAGAACACGTCGGCGGGCTCGGCCGGCACGCCACCGACGGCCTGGTCCGGCGCGAGAAAACCGGGCGAACCGAGAACTCCGCCGACCTGGGTGTGCCGGGGGTCGTCTGCGGCCCGCGCGATACCGAAGTCGATCAGCCGCGGGCGGTCGCGTGCCAGCAGGACGTTGCCCGGCTTCACGTCCCGGTGCGTGAGGTCGGCCTGATGCACCGACTGCAGCGCGCCGCACAGCTCGGCGGCGAGCGAGAGGACCGCGGCCTTCGGCAGCGGGCCGTGGCGCGCGACCCATTCGTCGAGCGACGGCGCCGGTACGTACTCGGTGGCCAGCCACTGCGGACGCTGGCCCGGCGGGCTGTAGTCCACGACGGTCACGGTCCACGGCGAGCGCACCCGGTCGCTGTTGCGTATCTCGCGCGCGAACCGCTCCTCGAACCCCGGATCGCTGCTGAGATCCTCACGGATCGTCTTCAGCGCCAGCAGACGCCCGGACGGCGTACGGGACAGGAACACCTGCCCCATGCCTCCCGCTCCGAGCCGGTTCAACAGCGGGTAGCCGCCGATGGACGACGGATCCGAAGGCTGAAGGTTCTTCATGAAAGCTGCACCCCAGGAATCGGCCTCGCCGCTCCAACAACGCGTCGCGGCCTGGTAGTTGAATCGAGGAGCAGCGTAGATGGCGGGGCGCGTGCGGGTGGGCCGAGTGCGCGTGTCGGGCCGCGTCTGTGCCGCGGTTGTGTCGAGCTTGTGGCGTGGTGGGGCCGCTGCGGGGAGGTGAGCGGCCCAGTGGTGGGCCGTCGGCCGGCGCGGGCTGGGGGCGGTCTTGGGGTGCTGGGGGCGCCTCGCGGGAGCCAGGGGCGGCCTCAATGGGCCTAGGGGCGGCCCACGATGCCCACGACCGGGGCCGACAGGCGGAGGACCTCCGCGGTGAAGCCGCCCGCTTCGAACGCACCGGTGACCTTCTCGGCGACCTCGCCGAGGCGTTCGTCCAGGCGCTCGCCCGGCGGCTCGTAGAACGCGTACAGGGCGCCGCCCGAGGCCAGGAGGTGGGCGGCGAGGGCCAGTTCGGCACGGGCGGGGCCGGTCCAGAACAGGTTGACGTCGATCGCGAAGATCTTGTCGAAGCGTCGGCCGGCGAGGCCCGCGGCGGTCAGGCCGGGCTCGGTGAAGGCGGCCGTGACGATCGTGGCTCGCCCGTCCCCGACCGAGCCCGCGTTGCGCCGTACGGCTCGTGCCGTGGCCGTCGCGGAACGGTCGACGGCCGTGATCGTGCCCGTGGTCAGCAGCGGACAGACCAGCCCGACCGCGACCCCGCCGCCACAGCCGATCTCCAGCAGCCGGCCGCCGGCCCGCACATCCAGCGCGGCAACCGCCTCCCTGATCCGCTCCGGTACGGCTGTGCCTGTCACGGGCGACGCGTGTAGGGCCACAGCTTGGGCCGAAATGCCCCGTACAGTCGTGGAGTTGTGTTCGACAGCCTGCGCGGGCCGACGGCCGGGTGCCGGGTGATTGGGTGCGTGATCGTGCCGGTGTGAGGTCGTGGCAGTTGAGCGGTCGTCATGGGGGCTTGGCATGCGAGCGGTCGTCGTGGGAGCGGGTATCGGGGGACTGGCGGCGACGTTGAGCCTGCGCCGGGCCGGTCATGAGGTCACGCTGGTCGAGCAGGCGGCGCGGTTCACCGAGATCGGTGCCGGGATCCAGCTCGCGCCCAACGCCACACGTCTGCTGCGTCGGCTGGACCTCCTCGACGCGGTCGCCGCACAGGCCGCCCGCCCCTCCCACGTGAGCTTCCGCACCTGGTCCGACGGAGCCGAGATCTGCCGTTACGCGCTGGGGCGTGCGGCCGAGGACACGTTCGGGGCGCCCTACCTGCTGCTCCACCGCGCCGATCTGCATCAGGCCCTGGCCGCCGCGGTGCCGCCCTCGTCGGTGCGCCTGAACACCGTCGTCGTGGGTATCGACCAGTACGACCGGTCCGCCTCCGTGACCACGGCGAGCGGCGAGCGCCTGCCTGCGGACGTGGTCGTGGCCGCCGACGGGATACGGTCGGCGGCCCGCCAATGGCTCTTCGGAGCGGACGAGGCGGTCTTCTCCAGGACCGTCGCCTACCGGGCGTTGCTCCCGGCCGACGAAGTGGCCGATCTGGACCTGCCCGACCTCGGCATCTGGCTCGGTCCGGGCCGGCACTTCGTCCACTACTGGGTGCGTCGTGGGGAACTGCTCAACGTCGTGGCCGTCTTCACGGCCGAGGCGGAGGCTGCGACTGCGACTGCGACGGAGTCGTGGACCGCTCGGGCGGAACCGGGTGAGCAGTTGCGTGAGTTCGAGGGCTGGGACTCCCGGGTGCTCGACGTCCTCGAACGCGCGGGGCAGGTGTTCCGCTACGGCATCCATACGCGGGTGCCGCTCGCGCGGTGGAACGTCGGCCGGGTGACCCTGCTGGGCGACAGCGCCCACGCGATGGTCCCGTTCCAGGCCCAGGGCGCGGCACAGGCAATCATGGACGCGGCCGTACTCGGCGACGCCCTCACGGGTGCGACCCCGGCCGACGTACCCGACGCGCTCGACCGGTACGTACGCCGGCGCCTGGCCACCGCCACCAGCATGCAGGCCAACTCCGCGCGCGCGGGCGACGACTTCCACCTCCCGGACGGTCCCGAGGCCCGGGCGCGGAACGCCCGCATGTCGGCGTACGCGGCCGAGCACGTCTTCCTGCCCCAGGCGACGGGGTGGGCGGTGGACGTCCTCGACGACCGGCGTCCTTGAGGAATGGCGTCCTTGACGATCGGCCTCCGGCGCCGGGCTAGGCCGTCGTCGTCGGCATCATGACGTGCTGCTTGACGAGTTCGTACGACCGCAGCCGGTCGGCCAGTGCGTGGACGGGAGTTACGAGCATGAGTTCGTCCGCTCCGGTCAGGTCCACCAGGTCCGTCAGCTGCTTCGCGACGGTCTCGGGTGAGCCCTGGGCCTGGTGGGTGCGGAAGTTGGCCAGGGCCCGGGTCTCGTCCGCGCTGAACGAGTGGGCCGCGGCCTCTTCGGGTGTGGGGAAGGGGATGCCGCCTCGCCCTTGGAGGAGCCCGACCTTGATGATGTCCATCGGGCCGACGAGTTGGGCCGCTTCCTCGTCCGTCTCGGCGCACACCGTTTCCACGCAGACCAGCACGCGCGGGCTCGCGCACCAGCGGGACGGGGAGAAGTGCTCGCGGTAGTGGGCGAGCGCGGCCAGGGTGTTGTCGGGACGGATGTGATGGGCGAAGGCGATCGGCAGTCCGAGTTCCGCGGCGAGCGCCGCACCGGCCGTGCTGGAGGACAGCAGCCATGGCTCCGGGAGCGGGTCAAGGCCGACCTCGTCCACCAGGAGCCGCAGCGTCGATGACACGTCGTCGCGGTACTCGTCGTCCGTCGTCGGACCGGCCCCGCGGCGCAGGGCCCGTGCCGTGGATTCGTCGAAGGTCCCCGGGCCCCGGCCGATGCCGAGGTCGATCCGGCCCCCGTGCAGCGCGGCCAGCGTGCCGAACTGCTCCGCCAGCATGATCGGGGCGTGGTTCGGAGCGAGAACGCCCCCGGAGCCGAGCCGGATGGACGCCGTCAACGCGGCCGCGTGGGCGGTCAGTACGACGGGCGGGAACGCCCCGATGGCCGGGGAATGGTGATGCTCGGCGTACCAGAGCCGCAGATAACCGAGTTCTTCGACGCGTCGGGCGAACTCGGTGGTGTCTCGCAACGTGTCCTCGGCCGGAGTACCCGTCTGGACCATGGCCACTTCGAGCGCGCTGAGCGGAACGGTGATCATTCGGTCAGTATAGAAATCGCCTGCTCCCTCCAACTTCCGCTGTACGTACGGTGGATCGGCCGCTGTGCCGGACGCCGAGGGCGGCGGCCGGGCGGGAGGGTGGGGCGGGGTCGGTGCCTGTGGCCGGACGGTGCGGGCGTCGGACACCGCGTGTGGTCAGACGGGCGGGGCGGCGAAGTAGTGGCCCTTGTCGAGGTCGTCGAGGAGCCCGGGCCCGGTCGGCTGCCACCCCAGCAGTTCGCGGGTGTACGCGCTGGAGACGGGGCTGTCCATGGCGAGGAAGGCGGCCAGCCAGGTGAAGTGCCCGGCCGCGTCGTCGGGGGAGACCGAGGCCACGGGCAGACCGAGGTGTCGCCCGATCACCTCCGCGACGGCACGTATCGGCACACCCTGGTCCGCGATCGCGTGCAGCGTGGAGCCGGCCGGAGCGCTCTCCAGTGCGAGGCGGAAGAGGTGCGCGGCGTCGGACCGGTGCACGGCGGGCCAGCGGTTGGCGCCGTCGCCGATGTAGCCCGAGACGCTCTTCTCACGGGCGACGGCCACCACGGTGGCGAGGAAGCCGTGGTCCCCGTCGCCGTGCACGGTCGGAGGAAGCCGTACGACGGACGAGCGGACGCCGCGGTCCGCGAGGGCGGCCGTGGCGTGCGCGTTGGCCAGCCGCTTGACGGGACCGGCGGCCCAGTGGCCGCCTGTCCCGCCGGACGCCTGACCGTCCTGCTCGGTGGCGACCTGCCCAGGCGCGAGCCCGAGCGTCCCGGACGCGATGACGAACGGGCGGTCGGATCCGGCGAGCGCCTCGCCGAACGTGTCGATGGCGCGCCGGTCCGCGTCGGCCGCGTCCTCGAAGCCGCCGCTGAACGCGATGTCGTGCTTGAAGGCGAGGTGGATCACGCCGTCGGACTCGGCGGCCGCTTCGCGCAGGGTGACGAGGTCGTCGAGCGTGCCGCGGCGCACCTCGGCGCCGGCCTCGGCGAGAGCGGCGGCCGAGGCGTCCGATCGGGCGAGCCCGACGACCTGGTGACCGGCGCCGATGAGCTCCGGAACAACGGCTGAACCGATCCAGCCGGACGCGCCGGTGACGAACACACGCATGAGGAGAACCTCCGGGTAGGTCGACCGTCCTGGCCGCGGGCGCATGGAATGCGCGGGGTGTGTGCGTCCGGTGCGGCGGCGAACGAGCCGATGACAGTCACTGACATCAACCGTAGCACCTGATGTCAGTGACTGCCATCGCGTACGATCGGGGGTATGAGTCGATGGGAGCCGGACGCGCGCGGGCGGCTTGAGAAGGCGGCGCTGGATCTCTACAGCGAGCGCGGGTACGAGCAGACGACCGCCGCGCAGATCGCCGAGCGCGCGGGTCTGACCGAGCGGACGTTCTTCCGGCACTACGCCGACAAGCGCGAGGTGCTCTTCGGGGGTTCGAGCCTGCTGGAGGAGTTCTTCGTGGACGCTCTCGCGGGCACCCCGGACACGGCCCCGCCGATCGACGCGATGGCCACGACGCTGGAGGCCGTCGCCGCCCTCTTCCTGGAGCGCCACGAGCACTCCCGGCAGCGCCAGGCCGTCATCGTGGCCAACGCGGAGCTGCGCGAGCGCGAGCTGATCAAGCTCGCGTCCCTGTCCGCGGCACTCGCCGCCACGCTCCGCCGCCGCGGCGTCAAGGACCCGGCCGCGACCCTCACCGCCGAGGCCGGCATAACCGTCTTCAAGGTCGGCTTCGAACGCTGGGTCGACGACAACGGGGACCGCCCCCTGGCGGACTTCCTGCGCGAGTCGCTGAACGAACTCAAGGTGGTGACGGGGGGCGGGTGAGCGTGGGCGGTCCTACTCCGTTTCGCCCGAAGGCTCAGGCGCTTCTCCACGCTGAGGTTCGCCGCGGCCGATCGTCATGGACCACCGCACCGACGAGGGCGCCAGAACCGAGACGGTGCCCTTCTTCTCCGCTCCCGCGACGCCGATCTGGTTGTAGGTGGTGCTGGTGCTGGTGCTGGTGGCGGTGCTTGCTTCGCCATCGACGCATTCCAGCGGGAAGCCGACGTTCACCGGCTTCACGGAGACCTCGATCTCCCCTTCGCCCTGGCACCGGACGGCGATGATCAGGGCATCACCTTTCTCACCCTCGCCGAACCCGAAGGTGCCGGCACCACGGGTCTCACCCTGACGGGCGACGACGGTCTCGGAGTCGTCCAACTCGGGTGGGGACTTCACGGAGTCCGAGGCCGAGGCCGAGTCCGAGTCCGCGTTCACGTTCGGGTCAGAGTCCTGTTCAGGGCGGGGAGAGGCGGCGGTTGCCGTTGTGCTGGGAGTAGCAGGCTCCGAAGTACTTGCGACGTCCGTCTCCTGATCGGACGTACAGGCAACTGCAAGCGCCAGCACTGCCATCGCGAGACTTGATGCAATCAGCGGCGAGGCCGCTCTTGGAATTCGTATGACGGTTCCCCCTGGTGAGACGAGTGGGGGTAACCGGTCGTGATGCCCCCGCCCGCGGTCATCTGATCTTGCAGTGCGTCACATCGGCAAACAAGATCCCAGCGAAAACGCTGAGGGGAACGTGAGATTCAGTTTCTGTCCGAGACGGCTCGCGCCACGTTCCACGCCGAGGGTCCCGGCGTTGAACAACTGCACGCAGCACAATTTCATGAGCTCCGTGTCACCGTCTCCCTGCGCGCGCTTCTCCAGCCGAGTTCGCGCGGCGAGCAGACCTCGTACCTCGTCGAGGTTCGCGCCGGCGGGGTGCAGCCCGTAGCGGTGCAGGCTCTCGTCTTCGTCCATCGCCATCTTTTCTCGGTCGGAGCGGACACAGGTCCTGATGTCGACCTCCCGGCTCCTGGTACCCGAGTCGCGAAAGAGGTTGTGAACACGGCTTGATGATCCACGTCAAGCCGCGTTCACAAACCATTTGCCGGACTGAGCCAGGTTCAGACCGGCCTGCGCGTCCACCGAGACAGGGCGCTGCTCGTCGCAACGGCAATGGTCTGACCGGAGGGAGAGAAACTGGCGGCTCGGAACTCGGAGTAGCTGGCGTGGAGAGACCGCATCCTGCCCTCGACGGGGACACTGGCCACCTCCATTACTGACCTACCGACAAACTCGGGTGCCTGCCCATGTAGGCACTGTTACGGTGCCGCCTCGTGAGTACGGACATCCATGGCGGCATCGAGTTTCGTCACCCCGGCGTCGACACCGACTACTACGACGGCGAGCCGTGGGTAGCTGCCATGGATCTTTGGCCGCTGTATGACCAGACCGACTACGCGGCCTTCGGCTGCCTCTTCGGAGTGCGCAACTACGCGGGTTTCCAACCGCTCGCACCAGACCGCGGCCTGCCCGTCGATCTGTCGAGCGGGATGTGTTCGCAGTTGGGGTCCTCGGGTACAGCGGGCGACCTTCACAGCGCGAGCTGGGTCAGCTGGGCGGAGATCGCTTCGATGGATCTCGTGGCCACTTCTGATCAGTTCATGGGCCGGCTGACCTGGCGCACGAAATCGCTGCCATCGACACTGCACCAACAACTCGTTTCCGATGCCTGGCCGCCGGCGACTCTGTCCGCGGTAGGCGTGCCGCCCCCGAACCTGCACAGCGCGACGGAACGCATGGAGTGGACCACTGACGAAGTGATGTGCACGTACGAACCGCTGACCGTCGGTGCTGTCCTGGGCCCCGAAACGCACTGGCCGCATGTCTTCGCTGTGATGAAGGCTCTGGCAGGCCGCTTTGGTGATGACGGCGTTCGCTTGGTCGTGGCGTTTGACTGAGCCGACCTTCCCCGGCGGGCTGCTGTGAGCATGGATGGGGTCTGTGAACGCCGCTTGGTGACCCATGTCATCCGATTCCGTTTCCATGCCGGAGGGCCTACAGCGTGGGTCGGCCAGTTCGCGCGGCCGCTGGGTTTCGACTGCCGGTCCCTTCGGGCGAGGGCCGGTCGCAGTGTGGCGTGC
>NZ_JAPWHT010000162.1:0-20442 GCF_027270795.1 Streptomyces sp. ActVer | reverse complement strand
TGGGGGGCCGGGTCGAGGAAGCCGGTGAACGTGTCGAACCCGACGATCTTCCGGTACATGTTGGTCGGCTCGTGGCGCCGTCGCTCGACGACGTCTATCTGCGCTACGCGGGCCGCCGTTACTCCGAAGCCGAGGCCGCGGCAGCGGTCACGGCCGAGGGAACCGACGACCTCGCCCTCACGGGAGGCACCCGGTGAGCACCAACGCCCTCACCCAGACCTGGTACATGACACAGCGCCAACTGACCGCGGTACTGCGCCAGCCCGCGTACGTCGTGATGATGCTGATCCAGCCCGCGATCTGGCTCTTCCTGTTCGGCAACCTCTTCAAGGAGGTCGTCGAGCTCGGCGGCTTCGGCACGACCAGCTATCTCGACTACCTCGTACCGGGCATCGTCGTGATGAGCGCGCTCAGCTCCAACATGTGGGCGGGCATGGGCACGTTGGAGGAGATCGAGCGCGGCACGCTCAACCGGTTCCTGACCACTCCGGTCGCCCGCGGCGCCCTGATGAACGCCAACGTCGTACAGCAGGCGCTCACCACGGCCGTGCAGTCCCTGCTGATCATCCTGCTCGGCAAGCTCGGCGGCGCGGACTATCCCGGCGGGGCCGCGGGCCTGCTCGTGCTCGTCGTCGCGGCCTCACTGCTCGGCACGGTCTTCGGCGCGTTCTCGAACGCGCTCGGCATGCTGGTGCGCCAGCGGGAGTCGATCATCGGCATCAACACCTTCCTGCTGCTGCCGCTGACCTTCCTCTCCTCCGCCTTCATGGCCCCGTCCCGGATGCCCGGCTGGATGCGCACCATCGCCGACTACAACCCGCTCAACTGGGCGATGGTGGCAGGGCGTTCAGCAATGTCGGAGAACCCGGACTGGAGCGGCGTACTGACGAGGGGCGGCGCACTACTGGCCCTGGCGGTGACAGCGGTCTGGCTGTCGATCCGTACGTTCAGGTCATATCAACGCTCGGTATAGCCCCCTAAGGGGCGCGGGGCTGTGACATTTTGCGGCTCCGCCGCGTGGGCGCGACCAGCCACAACAAACCCGCAGACGACAACGAACCCGGGTCAGGACCTAGGCAACCGGCGGAGCCTCCTGCTCCGCCTCAACCTGCGCGTTCCAGTCCCGCTTCGCGGCCTGCCACCCGTCCTCGTTGTGCCCCAGCCGCCAGTACCCGGAGATGGACAGATCCTCACGGGCCACCTCGTGCTCCACGCGGAGCAGCCGCCGAAGCTCCTTCACGAACGCGGCCTCACCGTGCACGAACGCGTGCACCCGGCCCTCGGGGAACGAAAGGCCCCGCACGGCCTCGACCAGCGCCTCACCGATCGGCCGGTCGCCGCGGTGCAGCCAGACGACGTCCACATCGGAGTCGATCTTCTGTTCCTCCGCCGGCCCCGCGACCTCCACGAAGGCGTGCACCCGCGCACCGTCGGGCATCGCCTCCAGCGAGGCGGCGATCGCGGGCAGCGCGCTCTCGTCACCGGCCAGCAGATGCCAGTCCGCCTCGGCGTCGGGGGCGTACGCCCCGCCGGGGCCGAGGAACCGGACGATCTCGCCGGCCTGGACGCGCGTCGCCCACGGCCCGGCGAGACCCTCGTCGCCGTGGATGACGAAGTCGAGTGTCAGCTCGTGCAGTTCGGGGTCCCAGGCGCGCACCGTGTACGTACGCGTCACGGGCCACTGGTCGCGCGGGAACTCCTCGCGGATCCGGGCCATGTCGAAGGGCTCCGGATAGGTCACGCCCTCGGCCCCGAACAGCAGCTTGACGTAGTGGTCGGTGCTCGTGCCCGCGGTGAATTCGGCGAGGCCGTCGCCGCCGAGGACCACACGCTGCATGTGCGGCGTGAGTCGCTCCGTGCGGATCACGCTCGCGGCGTGGGGCTTGGGAACCCTCCGTGCCGGACGCTCTGCCATGACAGCCTCCCGAAGTTCGCTTAGGCTTGCCTAAGTTAGCACCTCACTGCCCCCTGGCGCCCCCTTCTTGAGAACCCGATTACCGTTCCGTGGGAATCGAATTGCTGCTTCACCCGTGGAGTGTCGTCAGCAGGCGCGCCAGCGAACCACCCAGGCCCCAGCGTGTCGCGAGCTCATCCAGAGCCGCCGGATCCCGCGGCGTGTGGGGCAGCGCGGTGGTCACGTCCGGCAAGGGTACGTCTCCGGCCACCCGGACGACCTTGGGCGCGACGGCGAGGTACGGCCGGGACTCGTCGAGACGCTTGCGCTGGGACGGTGTGAGCTTGGCCTTCGGGTCGTCGACCGCAGCCATGATCCCGGCCAGGTCGCCGAACTCGGCCAGCAGCTTGGCGGCCGTCTTCTCGCCGATGCCCGGCACGCCCGGCAGGCCGTCGCTCGGGTCGCCGCGCAGCAGTGCCAGATCCGCGTACCCTCCGCCGTCGACGCCGTACTTCTCGCGCAGCCAGGTCTCGTCCGTGAGCTGGAGCATGCCGACGCCCTTGAGCGGGTACAGCACGCGCACCTCCCGCTTGTCGTCGACCAGTTGGTACAGGTCGCGGTCGCCCGTGACGATGTCGACCGGGCCCGTGGCGCGGCCGGCGAACGTCCCGATCACGTCGTCCGCCTCGTACCCCTCGACGCCCACGCGTGCGATGCCCAGCGCGTCCAGGACCGCCTCGATGACCGGCACCTGGGGCGAGAGGGTGTCGGGCACCTCCTCCTCGTCCGGGCCGGTCTCGGTCTCCTGGGCGACGCGATGCGCCTTGTAGGAGGGGATCAGGTCGACCCGCCACTGGGGCCGCCAGTCCGCGTCCATGCAGGCGACGAGGTCGTCCGGGTGGTGGTCCTTGACCAGCCGGTCGATGAACTCCAGCAGGCCCCGCACGGCGTTCACCGGTGTGCCGTCCGGGGCCCGCACGGAATCCGGGACCCCGAAATAGGCCCGGAAGTACAGCGAGGCGGTGTCGAGGAGCATGGTTCGCCGGGGCTGCTGCGTCTGCTGCGTCACGCCTCGCATCATGCCGTACGCCGCTGACAGTCACCGGTAGTCACCGGCCGGCGCGGAGAGTGAGCGAATGCGAGTGCCCGCACCGTCCGGATGTAAACGCCTTGTGAACTGGGACACGGTCGCGTTTGCGCCATCAAGGCGGGGGCAGGCGCCGAGCCGGAGCGAACCCGGTCGCATTTTCAACCACATCTGACATATGCGCACCGGACGAGCGGGCGGAACCCGCGTCGCTCCACGGCCCGCCGGCGGGGGAGGCGGGCCGTCTTCGTTCGACCCGAGAGGTACTTGTGTCATCCAGGCTGCAGGCGGAACAGCTCTACAAAGTGTTCGGCAGACGACCCGGCGAGGCGGTCGAGCGACTGCGCGGGGGAGCCGACCGTGAGGAACTGCGCGCGGACGGCACCACGGCCGCGGTGATCGACGCGTCGTTCACGGTCGAACCGGGCGAGATCTTCGTCGTCATGGGCCTGTCGGGATCCGGCAAGTCCACCTTGCTGCGCATGCTCAACGGACTCCTGGAGCCGACCGCGGGACGCGTGGTCTTCGACGGGCAGGACCTGACCGCGCTCAACGACCGTGAGATGCGCGAGGTGCGCTCCAAGAAGGTCAGCATGGTCTTCCAGCACTTCGCGCTCTTCCCGCACCGCAGCGTCCTGGAGAACGCCGCGTACGGCCTGGAGGTGCAGGGACTGCCGCGCGCCGAGCGCGAGGAGCGCGCCACCAAGGCCCTGGTGCTGGCCGGCCTCGCCGGCTGGGAGACGTCCTGGCCCGACGAGCTGTCCGGCGGTATGCAGCAGCGCGTGGGCCTCGCCCGGGCGCTCGCCACCGACGCCGACCTGCTGCTGATGGACGAGTCCTTCAGCGCGCTCGACCCGCTGATCCGGCGCGACATGCAGGACCAGCTGATCGAGCTCCAGAAGAAGCTCAAGAAGACCATCGTCTTCATCACCCACGACCTGAACGAGGCCATGCGCCTGGGCGACCGCATCGCCGTCATGCGCGACGGCCGCATCGTCCAGATCGGCACCGCCGAGGACATTCTCGTCCGCCCCGCGAACGACTACGTCGCCTCCTTCACGAAGGACGTCGACCGCTCCCGGGTCCTCACCGCGACCTCCGTCATGGACACGGAGCTGCGCGGCGACGAGGCCGACTGCGGCTGCGAGACCGCCAGGCCCGACTCCTCGTTCGGCGAGCTGTGCGCCATCAGCGCGCGGCTCACGCACCCCGTGGCGGTCGTCGACAAGAAGGGCAAGCTGGTCGGTGTCGTGCCCCGGCAGCGGCTCGTCGGCTTCCTCGGCGACGAACAGGGCGAACCAGTGCCCTGCGACACACCGCGCGACAAGACCGTCAAGGCGGTGAAGGCCGGTGCCTAGGATCCCCTTCGGCGACTGGGTCAACGACACGGTCGACTGGCTGCTCGACCACATGGCGTGGCTCTTCGACTTCCTGAAGACCGTCTTCCAGGGCACCTACGACGTCATCAACGACGTCCTTCAGGCGCCCGAACCCCTTCTCCTCGCGGGCATCTTCGCGGTCATCGCGTTCTGGCTGCGCGGCACGTCCGCCGGTGTCCTCGCCTTCGTGGGATTCGCCTTCATCGACTCCCTCGAACTGTGGGAGAACGCGATGGTGACCCTGTCGCTGGTCCTCGTGGCGACGATCATCGCGCTCGTCGTCTCCGTGCCCGTCGGCATCTGGGCGGCACGCTCGGACCGCGTCAGCGGCATCGTCCGCCCCGTGCTCGACCTCATGCAGACGATGCCCGCGATGATCTACCTCATCCCGGCGATCCTGTTCTTCGGCACCGGCGGACCCGCGGGCATCGTGGCCACCCTGATCTTCGCCCTGGCACCGGGCGTCCGTATGACGGAACTGGGCATCCGCCAGGTCGACAAGGAACTGGTCGAGGCCGCCGACGCGTTCGGCACCACCCCCGGCAACATCCTGCTGCGCGTCCAGCTCCCGCTGGCACTGCCCACCGTCATGGCCGGCGTCAACCAGGTCATCATGCTGGGCCTGTCCATGGCCGCCATCGCGGGCATGGTCGGCACCGGTGGCCTCGGCGGTGACGTGAACGAGGCGATCGGCCAGCTCAACGTCGGCCTCGGCGCCGAGGCGGGCATAGCCATCGTCATCCTCGCCATCTACCTGGACCGCATGACCAGCGCCCTGGGCACCCAGGTCTCGCCGCTCGGCCGCCGCACCGCCGCCAAGCTGCGTGCCGCACAGGGCCTGAAGATCTGGTCCTACCGCCCCCGGCCCTCCGTGGCCGTCATCGGCGTCGTCGTCCTCGCGCTCGTCGCGGGCGGCATGGGCATCTTCGGCTCCGGCGACAGCGAGCCCACCGCGTCCGACGGCGGGAACGTCGGCCAGGGCAAGAAGGTCAGCATCGGCTACATCCCCTGGGACGAGGGCGTCGCCTCCACCTTCCTCTGGAAGGAGATCCTGGAGCAGCGCGGCTTCGAGGTCGAGACCAAGCAGTTCGACGCCGGCCCCCTCTACACCTCGCTCGCCCAGGGCGACATCGACTTCCAGACCGACTCCTGGCTGCCGGTCACACACGAGCAGTACTGGAAGAAGTACGGCAAGCAGCTCGACGACCTGGGCTCCTGGTACGGCCCGACGTCCCTGGAGCTGAGCGTGCCCGCCTACATGAAGGGCATCGACTCCCTGGAGGACCTCAAGGGCAAGGCGGGCGAGTTCGACGGCAAGATCACCGGCATCGAGTCCAGCGCCGGAATGATGGGCCTGCTCAAGACCAAGGTCCTCAAGGAGTACGGGCTCGACAAGGAGTACAAGGTCGTCGACAGCTCCACGCCGGCGATGCTGGCCGAGCTGAAGCGCGCGTACGCCAAGAAGGAGCCGTTCGTCGGCACGCTCTGGTCGCCGCACTGGGCGTACAGCGAGTACAAGCTGAAGAAGCTCAAGGACCCGAAGGGTGCCTGGGGCAAGGGCGACGGCGTGCACACGCTCTCCCGCAAGGGCTTCGCGCAGGACAATCCGGTCGTCGCCAAGTGGCTCAAGAGCTTCAAGATGACCGAGAAGCAGCTCACCGGCCTTGAGGCGGACATCAACAAGGCCGGCAAGGGCAAGCAGCAGGACGCCGTGCGCACCTGGCTGAAGAGCAACCCCGGTGTCGTCGACAAGCTGGCCCCGGTCGAGAAGTCCTCCTCCGGCACCCCGGCCGAGGCGAAGCGCACCGTCGACGTCGCCTGGTTCCCCTGGGACGAGGACGTCGCCGTCACCTACCTGTGGAAGGACGTCCTGGCCCGGCGCGGCTACAAGCTGAACCTGAAGCAGATGGACGTCGGCCCGGTCTACACGGGCCTGGCCACCGGTGACATCGACCTCAACTTCGACGCCTGGCTGCCGTACGCGCAGGCGAACTACTGGGACAAGCACAAGAACAACCTGCGGGACCTCGGCACCTGGTACGAGCCGACCTCCCTGGAGATCGCGGTGCCCTCGTACGTGAAGGACGTCAAGTCCCTCGCCGACCTCAAGGGCAAGGGCGATCTCTTCAAGGGGAAGATCATCGGCATCGAACCGGGTACCGGCGAGATGAACCTAGCCAAGACGAAGGTCCTGCCCGGCTACGGCCTGGACAAGGAGTACGAGATCGTCGACGGCTCCACGCCCGCGATGCTGGCCGAGCTGAAGCGCGCGTACGCCAAGAAGGAGCCCGTCGCCGTCACGCTCTGGTCGCCGCACTGGGCCTACAGCGAGTACGAGCTGACGAAACTCGCGGACCCGAAGAAGACGTTCGGTGAGGGCAACACGATCCGGACCATCTCCAGCAAGAAGTTCCCTGAGCAGTACCCGCAGCTCACGAAGTGGATCAAGAACTTCAAGATGAGCGAGGACGAGCTCGGCAGCCTGGAGAGCGAGATCAAGGACCGTGGCCAGGGCAAGGAGGAAGAAGCTGTCTCCGCTTGGCTGAAGGAGCACCCGGACATGGTGGAACGGATGACTCCGCAGTAGACACGTCCCCAGTAGGGGCCTCCGCGAGGGGTGGGCAGCGCCATACGGCGAGGCCCACCCCTCGCGGCGTTACCCGTGCATACGACCCGGGCATGGGCCGCGCCGACTTTCCGGCACCGTCCGCACGCCCCGACAACCGCGCCGGCTCTCCCACCGGCGCGAACCGTGACGGTCGGTCACGCGATCGGTGCGGCGATGTTTACAGCGATGTGACGGGCGCATGAAACGGTTTGCCGAACACCCGTAGGGTGCAGACAAGACATCAGGAACTCGCGAGAAATTGGCGTGTACGTACAACGAACGTGCCGCCACCGCACCGCACCGCACGCATGCACCGAGCAGCGCACCGACGACGCACAGGGGGGAGCCGAGGCGATGGACGAAAACAAGGAGACCCTTCGAGTGGGCGCGGCCGTCAGGCGGCGGCGCCGTGCACTGGAGCTCACCCTCGCCGTCGTCGCCGAGCGCAGCGGCCTGTCGGTGCCGTTCTTGAGCCAGGTCGAGAACGAGCGGGCGCGGCCCAGCATGCGTTCCCTCCAGCGGGTCGCGGACGCCCTGCACACCACGTGTGTCGAACTCCTCGCCGCCGCCGACCCGGCGCGCAGCGTCGACGTGGTGCGCGCGGACGACTCCGAGTTCACCCACGAGCCCCGAGTGCGCCCCCTGGTGCGCGGTCACCACCAGTTGCACGCAATGGAGTTCTCCGGCGACCATGACGCCGGCCGCGAATTCCAGCACCGCAACGACGAGTTGATGTACGTGGCCGACGGCGCCGTCGAGGTCGAGGCGGAGGGCCGCGCGTACCGACTGGGCCGCGGCGACACACTGCACCTGACGGGCGGCGTACGGCACCGGTGGCGGGCGACCGACGCGGACACCCGCGTGCTCATCGTCGCGGTCGCGGACCACATCGAGGCCGTGGAGGACGATCCACGCCGATGACCGTCATCCGGAGTACTCGGCCATGAGAGTGGTGTCACTCGTCCCGTCGCTCACCGAGGCCGTAGCCGTGTCCGCGCCGGGCGTCCTGGTCGGGGCGACCGACTGGTGCAGCCACCCGGCCGGCCTCGACGTCGTACGCGTCAAGGGCACCAAGAACCCGGACGTCGAGCGGATCGTCGCCCTCGCGCCCGACCTGGTGATCGCCAACGAGGAGGAGAACCGCGAACCCGACCTGACCGCCCTGCGGGAAGCGGGACTCGACGTGCTCGTCACCGAGGTACGGGACGTGCCGGGGGCCTTCCGGGAACTGGACCGGGTGGTCCGCGCGTGCGGACTCCCGACGCGGCCGCGGTGGCTGGACGAGGCCGAGGAGGCCTGGCTGGACCCGCCCCGCCCGGAGAGGCGCCTGCGCGCCGCCGTACCGATCTGGCGGCGGCCCTGGATGGTGGTCGGACGGGACACGTTCGCCGGGGACGTGCTGGCGCGGCTGGGCGTCGACAACGCTTACGCGAGCCATGCCGAACGCTATCCGCGTGTCCCGGTCGACGAGCTGCGTGCCGCCTGCCTCGACCTGGTCGTGCTGCCCGACGAGCCGTACCGCTTCACGAGCGACGACGGCCCGGAGGCGTTCCCGGGGCTGCCCTGCGCGCTGGTGGGCGGGCGCCATCTCACGTGGTACGGGCCGTCGTTGGCGCAGGCACCGCGAGTGCTCGGCGAGGCGCTGCGAGCAGCCGTCCGCTGACCAGGCCGCGGGCCGTGCGGACGGAGGCCACCGCCCAGGCCGCGAGGAGCAGGGCGTACAGGGCGACCGTGAGCCCGTCGTAGACGACGAGTCCGGTGTGCCGGGCCAGCCCCTCGGCGCCCGTGACACACGTACCGACCGGGAAGGTGAACGCCCACCAGGTCATGCCGAAGACCATGCCCCGGCGGCGGGCCCGCAGCACCAGGGCGGCGGCCAGTGCCAGCCAGAGCAGCGCGAAACCCATCACCGGGACGCCGTAGAGCACCGGCAGGATCCCGAATCCCTGGTCGTACGGCGCGGGCACCACACCCGGGGCGGCCACGGCGAACTTGTCGACGGCCGTAGTGGACTGGCCCAGCGGGCCCAGGACCAGGAACAGGGTCGGAGTGAGCGCGAGCGGCAGCGGGCCGCCCGTGACGAGGCGGGCGAAGATCATCGGCAGCATCACGAGCGTGGCCAGCAGGCTGAGACCGAACATCGCGAAGCAGGCGAGCAGCAGCGTCTCGCGGGGCTGGCCGGCCGGGAGATGCGGTACGAGCAGGGGGCCGAGTGCCGCGGAGACCATCGGTGCGACGAGGGGGAGCAGCCACACCGGGGTGGCCTGGGACGGGTCCACCCGGTGGCGCACGACCATCAGGTACGGGACGGCCACCGCCGCCGCCAGGCCGATCAGCGTGCCCGTGGAGAAGAGCACGACGTCCAGGGCGACCGCCGGCCGGGTGCCGATCCAGTCCCGCCCGACCACCAGGGCGCCGCCGCCCACGGCCAGCAGGGCCATGGACAGGCAGCCGTAGAAGGGTGCCATCGACGGGTCCAGGAGGTGGGCGCGGGCCTGGTCCCTGTGATGCGTCCAGTGGACCGTCCGGGCGGCGAGGAGGGCGATGAGCATGGCCAGGGCGAGTGCCCAGACAGCGGTGCAGAACGTGCGGAGGCCCGGGACGTCGAACGGGAGGCCCGCGCCTGCGGTGGCCACGATCGCCGTGCCCATCACCGGGGCGTACCAGTTCGGGCCGAGGTGGCGGAAGGGGGATGACTTCGCCTCTGCCTCCGCGTTTGCCCTTGTGGGGCGGCCGGGGTTGGCATGGCTGCTGTTGTCCGTGGTGGCGGTGAGCGGGTGGGCTGTGGCCATGAGTTCACCGTGCCTCGGTGGGGGACGGCTCACCAGGGAGTGCCGGTCTATGAGGGCATAAGGTGGGCTTATGAGTCGGGATGACGGGACGGGTGACCAGGGGGTTCGCGAGACGGCGTCCATACCGGTGGGTGGGCTGTCGCATCGGGTCCCCGATCTGGGTGCGCTGGAGCTGCTGCTCGCCGTGGCGCGGCTCGGGAGCCTCGGGCGGGCCGCCCGCGAGACCGGGATCACGCAGCCGGCCGCCAGCAGCCGGATCCGGTCCATGGAACGGCAACTGGGGGTCGCCCTGGTCGACCGCTCGCCCACCGGGTCGCGGCTCACCGACGCGGGGGCGCTGGTGACGGACTGGGCCCGGCGGGTGGTCGAGGCCGCGGAGGCATTCGACGCGGGGGCGCAGGCGCTGCGGGACCGGCGGGACTCCCGGCTGCGGGTCGCGGCGAGCATGACGATCGCCGAGTACCTGCTGCCCGGGTGGTTGCTCGCGCTGCGGGCACAGCGGCCGGACACCGCGGTGTCGCTGATCGCCGGCAACTCGACGGTCGTGGCCGAGCGGGTCCTCTCCGGCGAGGCGGACCTCGGCTTCGTGGAGGGGGTGTCCGTGCCGAGCGGGCTGGACTCCGTAGTGATCGCCCACGACCGGCTGATCGTGGTCACCGCACCCGGGCACGCGTGGGCCCGTAGGCGGCGGGCGCTCGACGCGGGGGAGTTGGCGGGGGCGCCGTTGATCCTGCGGGAGGAGGGGTCGGGGACACGGCAGGTGCTGGACGCGGCGCTCGGCGGGCTGGCCCGCCCTCTGATTGAGCTCTCGTCCACGACAGCGGTGAAGGCGTCTGCGGCTTCGGGGGCGGGACCGGCGGTTCTGAGCGAGCTGGCGTTGGGGGAGGAGCTGTCAGCTCGTCGGCTCGTCGAGATTCCTGTGGAGGGGGTTCGACTGAGCAGGGATCTGCGGGCTGTCTGGCCGGTGGGGCATCGGCCTACGGGACCGGCGCGGGACTTGTTGACGCTGACGCGGTCGTAGGGGCGCGGGGCCGCGACACTTGCGGCTCCGCCGCTGGGGCGCGACTGGCCCCTACCCGTACAGGACACCCCAACCGAGGCGCCCCCCTAACCCGGACAGCGCCCCCGTAGTACCCGCGGTGGGAAATGTGGTGGCGACGGGGCGCGCCGCCGACGGACGATGCGGGGCATGACGATGAGCGCACCGCCGGCGACAGGCGTCCGCGTCCCGTGGGGAGCGGTCCCCGAGTCGGTGAGGCAAGCCGTCGCGGACCTGCTCGGCGCCCCCGTCGTGGAAGCGGTCACGCAGACCGGCGGATTCTCGCCGGGACCGGCCGTGCGGGTGAGGACCGCGGACGGCCGACGGGGATTCGTGAAGGCCGTCAGCTCCGAGGCGAACCCGGACAGCCCGGACATGCACCGACGCGAAGCGAGGAACGCGGCCGCCCTGCCGGCCGGGACCCCCGCACCGAGGCTTCTCGGAATGCACGACGACGGGAACTGGGTGGCGCTCGTCTTCGAGGACATCGACGGGCGGCAGCCCCGTGTGCCTTGGGACGAGGGGGAGTTGGCGCGCGTTCTCGACGCCGTGGGGGAGCTCAGTCGCACGCTCACGCCGTCCCCCGTGGACGTCCCGCCGGTCGGAGAGTCCCTCGCGGGGGCCTTCCGGGGCTGGCAGAAGATGCCGGACACGGGGCACGGGGCCGGTGACAGGAGCGAGGGCCTCGACCCCTGGACCGTACGGAATCTTCCCGCGCTCGCCGAACTCGCCGCACCCTGGGCCGAGTTCGCCTCGGGCGACACCCTCGCCCATGGCGACCTCCGCGCCGACAACATCCTCCTCACGGCCCCGGAGAACGCACCGCATCGTGTGCTCTTCGTCGACTGGCCGCACGCCCAGCTGGCCGCTCCCTGGTTCGACCTCCTGGTGATGCTGCCGTGCGTCCGCGCACAGGGCGGCCCCGATCCCGAAGTGCTGTTCACCGAGCACCCGTTGGGGAGGGCGGCGGACCCGGCCGGGGTGACGGCCACCTTGGCCGCGCTGGCGGGATACTTCGTCCGGCAGTCGCGGCGGCCCGCGCCGCCCGGCCTGCCCACACTCCGCGCGTTCCAGCGGGCCCAGGGCGACGCCGCCCTCGAATGGCTCAGGAAGCGGCTTGGACCAGGCCCGTCATGACCCGGGTGTCCTGGCCCATCTCGGGGTGCCACTGGACGCCCAACGCCCAGTCGGGGCCGGGGAGTTCGATTGCCTCGACCGTGCCGTCCGTCGCGTGGGCGGAGGGGGCGAGGCCCGTGCCCAGGCGGTCCACCGACTGGTGGTGGTAGGTCGGTACGGAGGTTTCCTCGGGGATCAAGGTGGCGTAGAGGGAGCCCGGGACCGGCTTCACCGTGTGGTGGCCGAAGACTCCTACGGATTCGATGTGGTCGTCGATGTGCTGGACGAGGGTTCCGCCGAGCGCCACGTTCAGGAGTTGCATTCCGCGGCAGATTCCGAGGAGGGGTGTGCCGGAGGTCAACGCGGCGTCGATCAGGGCGAGTTCCCAGGTGTCGCGGGCGCGGGCCTCGGGGCCGCACCGTGGGTCGCGGGCGGCGCCGTAGCGGGACGGGTCCACGTCGGGGCCGCCGGCGATCACCAGGCCGTCGAGTCGGGCCACGGTCTCGGCCGCGCGGGTGGGTTCGTCCGGTGGCAGCATCGCCGCCAGGCCGCCCGCCGACTGGACCAGGCGCGGGTAGCCGGCCGGCAGCAGTGCCGCTTCCAGTTCCCATACGCCCCAGCGGGCGGTCTCCAGGTAGGTGCTGACTCCGATGAGCGGTCTGCCTGCCATCCCCACGCTCCCTGTTTCTCGTGCGCCCCTCGGGAGGAGGCTAATAGACCGACCCCATACCTTTACAGGGGTGACTTGACTGGATCTTGTGTGAGACCGCCTCGCACGGGTTCCTATGCCAGGAAGCCGCGCAGGAGTGCCGCCGTGCCCGCGCAGTGTTCGCGCATCATTTCCCGGGCTCCGTCCGCGTCCCCGTCCAGCACCGCCTCGACCAGCGCCTCGTGCTGGCGCTGCGAGTGCTCCAGGTTCCGGACCAGGAGGGGGATGCAGTCGAGCAGGTCGTTCACGGTGGCGCGTACCGCCGCGTACTGGGCGGTGAGCGTCGGTGAACCGCACAGCTCGGCGAGGGTGAGGTGCAGGAGGGTGTCCAGGCGGCGGTAGTCCGCCAGGGGGGCGTCCTGGGTGCGGGCCAGGGCCTCGCGCAGGCGGGCCGACTGGGCGGGGGACAGGCCGTGTGCGGCGCAGAGGCCCGCCGCGCCCACCTCCAGGACCTCGCGGAAGCGCAGCACGTCCTCTATGTCGACCTCGTCGATCCGGCGGCGCAGCTCCGCCTCGCCGGGGGCGTCGGTTCGGGGGAGGACGAACGTACCGCCGTAGCGGCCGCGTCTCGACTCGACCAGGCCCTGGTCCTGGAGGACCTTCAGGACCTCGCGCAGCGTCACCCGGCTGATCCCGAGCCGGTCCGCCAACTCCCTTTCCGCAGGCAGCCGTTCGCCCCCGGGGACCAGGCCGAGCCGGACGACCTGGAGGATCTGCTCCAGGGCCTCCTCGAAGCCGTTGCCCGCGCGCACCGGGCGCAGCACCGGCGTCAACCGGTCGTTCAGTTCGTGTGGATCCGGCTGCGACATCTGGCCGTGCCCCCTTCCCAAGCAATGGTTCTCGGCAATACCTTATGGCTCTCGGCTGACCGAAGGAGGCATTTCCCGTGGCAGACCGCACACCACCCCTCAGTGTCGAGGAGCTGCACGCCCTCGTCGCGAGCGGGGAGATCGACACGGTCGTCCTGGCCTTCCCGGACATGCAGGGGCGGCTCCAGGGCAAGCGGTTCGCCGCGCGTTTCTTCCTCGACGAGGTCCTGCACCACGGTACGGAGGGCTGCAACTACCTCCTCGCCGTCGACACCGACATGAACACCGTCGACGGGTACGAGATGTCGTCCTGGGAGCGTGGCTACGGCGACTTCGCCATGCATCCGGATCTGGGCACGTTGCGTCGTGTTCCATGGAACGCGGGTACGGCGATGCTCATCGCCGACCTCGCCTGGGACAACGGCTCGCCCGTCGTGGCCGCGCCCCGCCAGATCCTCCGGCGCCAGCTGGAGCGGCTCGCCGAGCACGGGTTCACCGCGCAGGTGGGCACCGAGCTGGAGTTCATCGTCTTCAAGGACACGTACGAGCAGGCCTGGGACGCGAACTATCGGGGACTCACGCCCGCCAATCAGTACAACATCGACTATTCGGTGCTCGGGACCGGGCGGATCGAGCCCCTGTTGCGCAGAATCCGCAACGAGATGGGCGCCGCCGGGCTGATCGTCGAGTCCGCCAAGGGTGAGTGCAATCCCGGGCAGCACGAGATCGCGTTCAAGTACGACGAGGCCCTGGTCACCTGCGACCAGCACGCCATCTACAAGACCGGGGCCAAGGAGATCGCCTCCCAGGAAGGTGTCTCGCTCACCTTCATGGCCAAGTACAACGAGCGCGAGGGCAACTCCTGTCACATCCACCTCTCGCTCGCCGACGCCGACGGCACGAATGTGATGGCGGGCGACGGGGCGGGCGGGATGTCGCAGGTCATGCGGTACTTCCTCGCCGGACAGCTCGCCGCGCTCCGGGACTTCTCGCTGCTGTACGCGCCCAACATCAACTCGTACAAGCGGTTCCAGCCCGGGTCGTTCGCGCCGACGGCCGTGGCCTGGGGGTACGACAACCGCACCTGTGCGCTGCGGGTGGTCGGGCACGGGCGCTCGATGCGGTTCGAGAACCGGCTTCCGGGCGGCGACGTCAATCCGTACCTCGCCGTCGCGGGGCTCGTCGCGGCCGGGCTGTACGGCATCGAGCAGAAGCTCGAGCTGCCGGAGGCGTGTACCGGGAACGCGTACACCTCGGGGTACGAGCACGTGCCCACCACGCTGCACGAGGCCGCCGAGATCTGGGAGAACAGCGCCATCGCCAAGGCCGCCTTCGGCGACGAGGTGGTCGCGCACTACCGCAACATGGCGCGCGTCGAACTGGACGCGTTCGACGCCGCGGTGACCGACTGGGAGCTCCGCCGCTCCTTCGAACGTCTGTGAGGCCGAAGTTGTCGCACCTGCACGAACTGGTAGTTCTCAACCCGGCGACGGAGGAGGTCATCACGACCGTCCCGGGCGCCACCCCCGAGGACGTCGACGCCGCGGTCGTACGGGCGGAAAAGGCGCAGGTCCGATGGGCCGCCCTCGCTCCCGGTGAGCGGGCCCGGCTGTTGCGTCGGTTCGCCGTCGTTGTCGATGAACATCTGGAAGAGCTCGCCCAGTTGGAGGTCCGCGAGGCCGGGCATGTCGTCGGCAACGCCCGCTGGGAGGCGGGCAACGTCCGTGATCTGCTCGACTACGCGGCCGGGGGAGTGGAGCGGCTCACCGGGCGCCAGATCCCGGTGCCGGGCGGCCTCGACATCACGATTCTCGAACCGCTGGGCGTCGTCGGAATCATCGCGCCCTGGAACTTCCCGATGCCCATCGCGGCGTGGGGCACGGCTCCGGCGCTCGCGGCGGGCAACGCGGTCATCCTCAAGCCCGCCGAGACGACCCCGCTGACGGCTCTTCGGCTCGCCGAACTCGCCCTGGTCGCGGGGCTGCCGGAGCATCTCTTCCAGGTACTTCCGGGGGCGGGCCCGATCACAGGCAACGCGCTGGTCGAACACCCCGGGGTCGCGAAGATCGTCTTCACGGGGTCAACGACCGTGGGCAAAGGGGTGTTGGCGAAGGGCTCCGCGCTTCTCAAGCGCGTCACCCTCGAACTCGGCGGCAAGAGCCCCAACATCGTCTTCGCCGACGCCGACATCGAGGCCGCCGCGGCCGCCACCCCCATGTCCTTCCTCGACAACTCCGGCCAGGACTGCTGCGCCCGCACCCGCATCCTCGTCCAGCGGTCCGTGTACGACCGTTTCCTCGAACTCCTCGCCCCGGCGATCGAGTCCGTCGTCGTCGGCGACCCGGCCGACGAGAAGACCGCCATGGGCCCGTTGATCTCCGAGTCCCAGCTGGAGCGCGTACGGTCGTACGCCACCGATGACTTGAGCGGCATCCGGGGTACCGCCCCCGAAGGCCCCGGTTTCTGGTTCCCGCCCACCGTCCTGACCGGAATCGAGTCCCACGCGCGCGTGGCCGTCGAGGAGGTCTTCGGACCGGTCGCCGTGGTCCTCCCCTTCGAGGACGAGGCCGACGCGATCCGCCTCGCCAACGCCACCGAGTACGGCCTGTCCGGTTCCATCTGGACCCGGGACGTGGGCCGTGCCCTGCGCGTGTCGAGTGCCGTCCGCGCTGGGAACCTGTCCGTCAACTCCCACTCCAGCGTCCGCTACTGGACCCCCTTCGGCGGCTTCAAGCAGTCGGGCATCGGCCGCGAACTCGGCCCGGACGCCCTGGCCGCCTTCACCGAAACCAAGAACGTCTTCATCAGCACGGAGGGCCCCGCACAGTGAGCGCATCGACCGACGACATCATCTGCCGCCGCCTGGCCGGCCGTACCGCCGTCATCACCGGGGCCGGCAGCGGCATCGGCCTCGCCACCGCCCGCCGGCTCGCCTCCGAGGGCGCCCACGTGGTCTGCGGCGACGTCGACGAGACCCGCGGCAAGGCGGCCGCCGAGGAGATCGGTGGCATCTTCGTGAAGGTCGACGTCACCGACCCCGAGCAGGTCGAGGCGCTCTTCAGGACCGCGTTCGACACGTACGGGTCCGTCGACATCGCCTTCAACAACGCGGGCATCTCGCCGCCCGACGACGACTCGATCCTGGAGACGGGCCTGGAGGCCTGGAAGCGCGTCCAGGAGGTCAACCTCACGTCGGTTTACCTGTGCTGCAAGGCCGCGATCCCCTACATGCGGCAGCAGGGCAAGGGATCGATCATCAACACCGCGTCCTTCGTGGCCCGGATGGGCGCCGCGACCTCGCAGATCTCGTACACGGCCTCCAAGGGCGGAGTTCTCGCCATGTCCCGTGAACTGGGCGTGCAGTTCGCCCGTGAGGGCATCCGCGTGAACGCGCTGTGCCCCGGGCCGGTCAACACGCCCCTCCTCCAGGAACTGTTCGCCAAGGATCCGGAGCGGGCCGCGCGCCGCCTCGTACACATCCCGGTCGGGCGCTTCGCACAGGCCGAGGAGATCGCCGCGGCGGTCGCGTTCCTCGCCAGCGACGACTCCTCGTTCGTCAACGCCACCGACTTCCTGGTGGACGGCGGGATCTCTGGCGCATACGTGACCCCGCTCTAGGCCTCCGGAGGAGGCGGCCGTGTGCCGGTGGCGGGTGGCGCCTAGAGTGCCGGGATGAGCATGACGCCCCCGCCCGGGTGGTACCGGGACCCCTCCGCCCCGCACGTGGAGCGGTGGTGGGACGGGACCGCCTGGACCGAACACCGGCGCTCACCCGAGGCGACGACGCCCCAACAGCCGTACGCGCAGCCGCAGTTCACGCCTTCGACGCCGACAGTACCGCTCGGGACCGGCGTCTCCGGGGGCTCCGGACGCGCGAAGGCGATCGCGCTCACCGCCGCGGCGGTCGTGCTGGTCGCCGCGATCGTCACGGGTGCCGTCGTCCTGAGAGGGGACGACGGCGACCCGCAGACACAGACCGCGCCGACGCCCACGTCGTCCGCGCCCACGAGCGCCGAGCCCTCGCCCTCGGAGTCCAGCTCCGAACCGTCCGCCGACGACCCCTCCGTCGTCGTGGACGAGCTCAACGGCATCACCCTGCCGCTCCTCGACGGCTGGGCCAGACCCCAGAGCGTCATCGAGGCCGACATCGTGATGACCACGTCCGGGACGTACGACTGCCCCGGCGACGACGGCCTCTGCCGCCACGGCACGGTCATCTCGCGCACGGTCACCTCGAACGACGAGAAGTCCCCCGAGACCCTCGCCAAGGACGACATATCCGAGGCGGCCGACCGCGCCTACGACCGCAACAAGGTCAACCAGCGCCCCTTCCACGGCATCACCTCCCACGAGGTGGTCGAGCAGGGGTCGGTGGCGGTCGCCGGGCGCACCGGGTACTTCGTGCGCTGGCGAGTGAAGACCGAGGCGGGGCCCGGAGGTTACGTCCAGTCGATGGCGTTCCCGTCCAGCGTCGGCTCGGAGTCGATGGTCATGGTGCGGTACGCCTTCGACGCGGGCGAGGAGGGGCCGCCCCTCGCCGACATGGACCGGATCACCAAGGGGATCCGGCCGGTCGGCGACGAGGGCACGGGCGGCGGAGTGGGCAGCAGCATCGGCCCCACCGACTAACCGACGCCCTCGTGCCGGGCAGGCCGGCTACAGGAACGTGTGGCCTTCCCCGCGATAGGTCGGGACCGTTGCCGTCACCGCGTCGCCCTCCACGAGCCGCAGCACGTCGAACCGCTCGCACAGCTCCCCGGCCTTCGCGTGCCGGAACCACACCTTGTCGCCGATCAGCAGATCGTCCGCGGGCGAGCCGAGCAGCGGCGTCTGCACCTCGCCGGCCCCCTCCTGGGCGTCGTACCGCAGCCCCTCGGGCAGGTACGGCACGGGCGACCGGTCGGGGCCCGCGGCCCCCGAGGCCGGGTAGCCGCCGCCGAGGACGGTCACCACACCCACCCCCGGCCTGCGCACGACGGGCTGCGCGAAGAGCGCGGCCGGACGCCCGCTGAACGACGTGTAGTTGTCGAAGAGCCGCGGCTGGTACAGCCCGGACCCCGCCGCGATCTCGGTCACCGACTCCTCGGCCGCGGTGTGCTGGACGCTGCCCGTGCCACCGCCGTTGACGAACTCCAGGTCCGGCACGACGGCCCGGACCGCCCGCACGACGTCCGCACGGCGCTGCGCCAGCTCCTTGCGGGCCGTGGCCTGCATCAGCCGGATCGTACGCGACCGCAGCGGCCGCCCCTGCAGGGAGTCGCCGACCCCCGCGATGTGCCCCTCGTACGCCATGATCCCGACGAGCCGGAAACCGGGCCGACGAGCGACCGTACGAGCCATCTCGGCGACCTGGGCGGGGGAGTGCAGCGGCGAACGGCGGGCGCCGACCCGGACCCGGCCGCCGAGCATCTTCAGCGCGGTGTCCAACTCCAGGCACACCCGCACCTCTTCGCGTCCGCCGTCCCGGGCGTCGTCGATCAGCTTCAGCTGCGCCGGGTCGTCGACCATGACGGTCACGGCGGCCGCGAGCTTCGGATCGGCGGCGAGCTCCGCGTACGCCTTGCGGTCCGCGGACGGATACGCGAGCAGTACGTCCTCGAAACCGGAGCGCGCCAGCCACAGCGACTCGGCGAGCGTGAACGACATGATCCCGGCGAAGCCGTCCCGGGCCAGCACGCGTTCGAGCAGCGCACGGCACCGTACGGACTTGCTCGCGACGCGTACGGGCTTGCCTGCCGCCCTCCGCACGAGATCCTCCGCGTTGGCGTCGAAGGCCTCCAAGTCCACGATGGCGACGGGTGCGTCTAGGTGAGCGGTGGCCCGGTCGTAACGGGCCCGGTCTGCGGCGCGGGCAGTCATGGGCGAAGCCTGCCAGACCTGATTACCGCAGGGTAGGGGGACGTTCCGGGCAGATGCCCCGGGCCTGCCGACTGGTTCCCACTCGCACAGCGTCAACCCGTAGAGTGACGCGCACGCAAGCAGGGAACGGATCCGGAGGGGATCCTTCGGCGGGCCGGTCGCCGGGGCCGAGGAAACGGGGGGTGCATGAGCACGGAAGCGCGCCGCGCCTCCATTCCTCCTCGCCCCTCGACGCCCCCCGAGCAGCCCTCGGCGGAGAGCGGACGAGAGCAGTCCGAGGGGTCTGGGGACACGGGAGATCCGGGTACGCCGTCCGGTCGTGGCGCGGCTGAGGCGCCCGAGAGCCCGGACCGCCGGCCCGGGCACGGCTTCTTCGGCCATACGAGGCCCGGACGCGCGTCGCACGAGCCCGGGGCCGTGGGTGTTCCGCGGCGACCCGAGGTGTCCGACGCCGACGACACGGACTCTCCCACCAGGCGCGCCCCCGGAGACGCCCCGCCGAGGCCCGGCATCTCGGGAACCCGGCCGGGCTCCGGCACCCCGGGCACGTCGCACCGGCCGCACGCGTCGGACGGGACCGGCCCCCGAGGCACGTCCTCGGCCGCCTCGTCCCGCTTCCCGAACCTCCGTCCCGCCGGTGAACGGCGACACGAACCGGAGACGCCCCCGCCGCCGCCCGCTTCGGCACGCTTCCCGGACACACCGCCGCCCGACACGGGTGCCATGCCCCGCGTGGAACGGACAGGGACCCCGTCCGTCCCGCCGCGTCCGGCGACCGGCCCGCGCACTTCCCCGACGAGCCCGGAGAACACGGCTCGCCCACCACGTCCGGCCGGCGCCCCCGGCGCGACTTCGGGACGAGCCGGACAGACGACTTCGGGACGAGCCGAACAGACGGGCGTTCCGCCGCGTCCGGCGCGTGAACCCGGGGCGGCCTCAAGGACCACCGACCAGACCGATGCCCCACGGCGTCCGGCGACCGAGTCCGGGACGGGTACCGGGCGTGCCGAGCGGGCGGGTGCGCCGCCGCGTCGGGCGTCGGAGTCCGGGGCGACCGCGGGGCCTGCCGGGCGGGTCGGCTTGCCGCCGCGTCCGGCGGGGGGTCCGCACGCTCCGAGGAGGAGCGCCGAGGGGGCGGCCGCGGCCCCGC
>NZ_JAPWHT010000161.1:0-20455 GCF_027270795.1 Streptomyces sp. ActVer | reverse complement strand
CCCCACGCACACCACGGCCCCCCGCCCCCGAAGCCGCAGCCAGCGCGCCCGTATCCAAGGAAGAGGTCGGCACGATGAGTAGAAGGACGGCAGCTCTCGCCCTCGGCACAGCCGCCACCATGGTCCTGACAGGCTGTTCCGCCATGAGTGGCGGAGAAGCCGACGGAACAGTCACCCTCAACATGGTCGAGAGCCTGACGAACCCCGCCCGCACGGACCTGCTGAAGAGCCTGATAGCGGACTTCGAGAAGCAGAACTCCAAGATCAAGGTCAATCTGATCTCGCCGCCCACCGAGCAGGCGGACCAGAAGATCCAGCAGATGCTCCAGTCGGGCAGTGGCGTGGACACCCTCGAAGTACGGGACACCACCGTGGGCCCGTGGTCGAACAACGGCTGGCTCTACGACATGAAGAAGGACCTCAAGCCCTGGAAGGGCTGGGAGGCGATGACGGAGAACGCCGTCAAGGCCTCCGAGACCGCCACCGGCAAGACGTACTTCGTGCCGTACGGCTTCTACGGCCTGAGCGTCTTCTACCGCACCGACCTGATCAAGGAGGCCGGCTTCGACAAGCCCCCGGCCACCTGGGACGAACTGCTCGAACAGGCCTCCGCCATCCACGATCCGGCCGAGCGCCGGTACGGGTACGCCTTCCGCGGCGGGGCCAACGCCAACGGCAACGCCACCGCGGTCATCGAGGCGTACGTCGCCGACAAGATCGACCCCGCCGACGGCTTCAAGGTGAAGGACGGCAGCACGATCTTCGCCGCCCCCGAGGCCGTCGACGCGATGAAGACCTACCTCAAGCTCTTCAAGGAGGCGTCCCCCAAGTCGTCGGTCTCCTGGGGCTATCCGGAGATGGTCGAGGGCTTCTCCAACGGCTCCACGGCCTTCCTGCTGCAGGACCCGGAAGTGATCGCCACCGTCTCGGAGTCCAAGGCGATCGCGAAGGACCAGTGGGACACCGCCCCGCTGGTGGCGGGGCCGAGCGGCAAGACCGTACAGCCACTCGCCACCGCCGGCTGGGGGATCGCGGACGGCAGCAAGCACAAGGCGGAGGCCGTCAAGCTGGTCGAGTTCCTCTCCGAGGGCAAGGCGTCGACGGCCTTCACCAAGAAGAACAGCCTGGTGCCGATCCTCAAGTCGGCGACCGAGGACCCCTTCTACAAGACCGGCCCCTGGTCCAGCTACGTCACCATGACGGAGAACCCGGACACGTATCTCAACGTCAGCCAGCCGCGTGGCGTCGCCTGGTGGGCGGAGTGGCAGCAGAAGGCCGACGCGGACATCCAGAAGATGATGCTGGGCAAGACGACTCCCGAGAAGCTGCTTGACGGCTGGGACGCGTACTGGACCGAGAAGCGGCAGCAGGAGAACTAGCCATGCCCACCGCGTCCGACACGACGGAAACGACGAAAGCGGCGTCGGCGGGGCCCTCCGGAACAGGGGGCACCCCGCCCGGCCGCGGCGTGCAACGAGGCCGCCGCAAGCCGGAGTTCACCGCCCGGCGCGGCTTCCTGATCGCCGCCTTCATGGCACCGGCCGCGGTCTTCGTGGCGGTCTTCACGTACTACCCGATGATCGCCGGCAGCCAGATGGCCTTCCGCAACTGGAAGCTGACGGACCTGACCGACACCTCCTGGGTGGGCCTGAAGAACTTCCGTGACGTCTTCGCCGACCCGGCCTGGGGCACCGTGCTGGGCAACACCGGGATCTGGGTGTTCGGTTCGATCGTGCCCCAACTGGTGATCGGCTTCGCCCTGGCGCTGTGGCTGCGCAAGAAGTTCCGCTTCCGGGGCCTCTACCAGGCGCTCATCTTCTTCCCCTGGGCGATCTCCGGCTTCCTCATCGGCATCCTGTTCCGCTGGATGTTCAACAGCGAGTTCGGCGTCGTCAACGACCTGCTCCAGAAGGCCGGCCTGATCGACGAACCGGTCGCCTGGCTGGCCGACCCGAAGACGGCGATGTTCGCCGTCGTGGTCGCCAACATCTGGTACGGCGTCACCTTCTTCACCATCATGATCCTGGCCGCGCTGCAGTCCATCCCCGAGGAGCTGTACGAGGCGGCGGCGCTCGACGGTGCGGGCAAGGTGCGCACGCTGTTCCAGATCACCATTCCGTACATCCGGGTCACGCTCGCGCTGACCGTCCTGCTGCGCGTCATCTGGATCTTCAACTTCCCCGACCTGATCTTCGGAATGACCGGCGGCGGGCCGAACAACGAGACGCACATCGTGACCACCTGGATGATCAAGATCACCCAGCAGGGCGACTACGGCAGGGCCTCCGCGCTCGGGCTCATCGTCGTCGCCACGCTGCTGGTGTTCGCGGTCTTCTTCCTCCTGGCCACGCGCGAGAAGCGAGAGGTGAAGTCGTGATCGGCAAGGAGTCCACGGCGGGCCGGGCCACCAAGATCACCTTCCTGGGACTGTGGCTGGTCTTCACGGTCTTCCCGCTCTACTGGATCACCATCACGTCCCTGAAGGCGCCCGGAGACATCTTCGCCTTCCCGATCGCCTACTGGCCCGAGCACTTCTCGCTGGAGAACTACAGCGGGCTCTTCGGCAAGGCGGACTTCGGTGTCTACCTCACCAACAGCCTCCTCGTCGCGTTCGTGGCGGGCGCGGTGGCCACCGCGATCTCGATGCTGTCGGCCTACGTGCTGGCCCGCTTCGAGTTCCGCACCAAGTCTGCCCTGCTGATGGCCGCGCTGGTCACCCAGATGATCCCGACCTTCATCGCGCTGGGGCCGCTGTACCTGCTCATGACCGACCTCAACCTGGTCGACAACAGGCTCGGGCTCATCCTCGTGTACGTCGCCGTATGCATCCCCTTCTGCACGGTGATGCTCCGCGGCTTCTTCGAGAACATCCCGGACGCGCTGGAGGAGGCCGCCATGATCGACGGCCTGTCCCGGTTCGGAGCACTGTTCCGGGTGCTGCTGCCGGTGATGCGTCCCGGGATCGTGGCCGCGTTCATCTTCAACTTCGTCAACTGCTGGAACGAGCTGTTCCTGTCGGTGACGCTGATGAACAGCGACAGCAACAAGACCGTGCCCACGGCCCTGAACGGCTTCATCTCCAGCTTCAACATCGACTGGGGATCCATGTCCGCGGCAGCGGTGCTCACCATCCTGCCGACGATGCTGCTGTTCGCCTTCGCCAGCCGCCACATCGTCCAGGGGCTCACGGCCGGAGCGGTGAAGGGATAGATGACGGGCGGAGGGGCGCGGGCGGCTCAGCCGCTGCGGCCCTCCAGCGCCGCGGCGATGTCCTCCAGGTCCTTGGCGATGGCCTTGCTGACCGCCCGCGCGCCCAGGCCGCCCATGATCTTGGCCAGCAGGCCCGCGACCCCACCGGTCGCCACGGCCGAGAACGTCATGCGGACCGTCGTCGTCACCGGTCCGTCGGCTCGCAGCACCCACTCCGAGATGTAGTGCGAGCCGTGGGACTCGGCCTCCACCACATACCGCTCGGTAGGCTCGCTGGCCGTCACCCACATCTCCTCGGTGGCGTCCTTGCCGAACATGCGCCGCGTCTCCCGCCACCGCGTACCGACGCCGAAGGCGCCCTCCGTGAGGACCTCGACCTTCGAGA
Source organism: Streptomyces sp. ActVer (assembly GCF_027270795.1). Taxonomy (NCBI): domain Bacteria; kingdom Bacillati; phylum Actinomycetota; class Actinomycetes; order Kitasatosporales; family Streptomycetaceae; genus Streptomyces; species Streptomyces sp. ActVer. The sequence goes on along the minus strand of NZ_JAPWHT010000161.1, from coordinate 16,860 downwards.
CGCTGCTGAGGACGTGCTGCATACCGGCCAGGTCGGTGATGGCCTCCCACACCGGTCCCTGGGCCGAGGCGATGCGCCGCTCGACGACGACACTTCTGCTGGTCATGGTTTCCATGAAAGCACCAGGGTCCGACAACGGCCTGATGACCGCATGCGGGGCCCTGCGGTTCGCCCTCGTCCTCACCGTCACCGTCGCCCTCGCTCTTGGTCACCGACCCGAACGGCCGGGCGCCTTCTGAGGAGCCCGGCCGCGGTGGGGGGCCGGCGCGTGATGCCGGCGGTGGTGGGTCAGCGCGTGACGTCGAAGGACGCGGCGCGGGACACGAACGTCGTGTCCCCGTCCTTGGCCGCCGCGAGCGCGGAGACGTACCAGGTGCCCTGGGCCAGCTCGGCCGCCTCCTGCTTCGTGACCCGCAGCCTGTAGGTGCAGCGGGACGTCTCGTCAGTGGTCCTCTTGCACGTGGCGCTGTCCACGGACCGGAGCTCCGCCTCGGTCGGGTCGAGCTTCGAACTCGCGGGCCACGCAAGGACCTTGAGGCTTCGGATGCCCGAGTCGTCACTCACGTCCGCGGTGAAGGTGAGCTTGCCCGCGCCGCCGTCGGACGGGGCGACATAGCGGGCCGAGCCGTTCTTCAGGGTCGGCTCGCCGGCGGCGGAGGCAGATGCCACGGCAAAGCCACCGGCGGTAATTCCGCCTGCGACGAAAACACCGACGAGCGACGACACGAGAATGCGCTTGGACATGGGAGATCCCCCTGAATTCGTTTCGGAGCAGATTTATTTCATCTGCGGAAAAGCGCGGAAAGCGATGCACGTAATGGCGATTCGAGGAAAGTAGGTGAACCGCTGGTCGATCGCCTTCTCGATGGGATCGAGCTTATGGCGCGAGGCATGGCGAGATCCTCGCGCTGCGGGATGATTGCCGTCTCGAACCAGAGATAGAGAAACACGCCCGGGCAGTCCACCGGCCGTCCGTCATCCGAGCACCGCCGCATCTGCAACCCAGGTAAGAGAACGAAATCCCCCTCCAGCCGGAGCCGGGCCGCTCACCTGCGGCCATAGCCTTGATCCGCCATGAACCGAACTGATACCGAAGACCGGCTGCTCCCGGTCCTGCTGATCTGCGCCCAGGCCGTGGTGTGGCCCGGCGCGGCACTGGTGCGCGGAGCAGTCCCGCCCTCGTCCTCGCTTCTTCTGGCGGCCCTGGTCGCCGGACTGGTGACGGCCGCCCTCGCTCTCCGCCGTACCCGCCCGGTCGTCACCCTCCTTGTGGTCGCCGCAGCCTGCGCGGTGGGCGCCGGTCCGCTGCCCACCGGGGCGATGGCGCTACTCGGAACCGCGGGTGTCGCGCTGGCCCTGTTCACCGTGGCGACCGAACGCGACACCTTCACCACCGTGTTGTGCGTGGTGGCGCTCGCCCTCTGGCAACTGCTGTACGGCCTCACCCTGCACGGCCTCAGCGACCGGAACGGACTCGACCTCGTCCTGACGGCTCTGCTGTACGCCGTCGCGTGCGGCGCCGGCCTCCTCGTACGCAGGGCCCGTCGCGCCCGCCGAACGGCCGAGCAACTGCTGAGGCGGGCCGAGACCGAGCGGCACCGCCTTCCGGCAGTCGAACGGCGCCGTATGGAGCGGGAGTTGCACGATGTCAGCGCCCACCATCTGACGGCCGTGGTGGTCACGGCGGGGGCGGCGCTCGGGTTGCGGGACCGTCGCCCCGAAATGGCCGACGAGGCACTGGAGTTCGCGGCCGAGACCGGCCGCGAGGTCACCCGGGCGCTCGGCGCGGTGCGGGCACCGGCGCCCTCGCGGGAGGACCTGCCGTCGCCGGAGGAACGGCTGCGGGGCCTGGTCGCGGGGTTCCGCCGGCTGGACCAGGAGGTGGACTGCGAGATCGACCCACTGCCGGACGGCGCCGTGGCGGACGCGGCGTACGGCATCGTGCGCGAGGCGCTGACCAACGTGGCCCGGCACGCTCCCGGTGCGCAGACGAGGGTGCTGTGCCGGTACGGCGAAACGCGAACGGACGTCGTGGTCACGAGCGCGGCACCGCCGACCGGTATGGCGGCACACGGTGCGGGCCTCGGTGGCGGCCGAGGCCAGGGCTTCCTGCGGTCCCGGGCGCGGGAGGCGGGCGGCACACTGACCAGCGGCCCGACGGCGGGCGGCGGTTGGGAGGTGCGCGCGGTTCTGCCCGGCCGGACCGCCGCCCCGGTGGAGCGGTCGGCTCCGTGGAGCTACCGCCTCGCGCAGGTGACGGCGGCCGTCGGCCTGTGCGTGCAGCCGCTGCTCCCGGTGCTGGTCGTCCGGACGGAGACCACGTCGAACAGCTCGCACGTTTCCGCGGGGGTCCTGTTCGCGTTGCTGGCCGCGGCACAAGCGGTCGCGCTGCTCTGGCTGCGCCGGGCGCCGCGCGCCGCCCAGGGCGTCCTGCTCGGTCTGGCCCTGCTCTGGCCCTTTGCGATGGCCACCGGCGAGTACACCGGTCCGGTCCTCCTGCCGCCGGCACTGAGCATGTTCGCCACCTGCGCGGCGCTGGCCGCGGACGCGGCCCGTACGGCTGCCGCCGCCTCGGACGAGACACGTGCTGTCGCCGGTCCGTCTCCTGCCGAGAATCGTCGGCGCGCGCCTCTCAAGGCTCTGCCGACTTTCCCGGTCGCGGCCGTAGTGGTGCACGCGGCGTCCGCTACCGTCGCCGTCCTGGACCGGGGTACGACCATCCCCGCCTGGGCGGTCGTCGCGTCGGTGACGGTCGGGGCATCCCTGGTGGTCGGCGCCGCCCGCCGGGCCGGAACCCTGCGTGGGCGGCGCGACCGGGCCGCCCGTGGTACCCGGGACGAACGCCTCGCCACCTGGACCGAGGAGGCCGTCAGGGACGCTTGGGCAGAGCGCCGCCGGATCGCCGCCGGGCTGGAGACCACCGTGCTGGCGCGCACCGCCGGAATGGTCGCGGAGGCGGAGGCCGGCCGCCTCGACACGACCGCCGAACGAGCCCGCGAGGCCCTGGCCGCGATGCGCGCCCTCCTCGACACGGTCCGGGAGGGTGAGGCGGAGCCCGAACTACGGCCGCAGCCAACCCTCCAGGCCCTCGACCTGCTCGCCCACCAGAGCCGGGCCACCGGCCGCGACGTCGAGATACGGATTGCCGATCGCGTGCCCGAGCGCCTGCCCACCGTGGTGGACCTGGCCGCCTACCATGCCGCCGAGATGATGCTGGCGGCCGGCGGGGCCGAGCCCGCGGTGCTCGAACTCGACGCGGACGACGGTACGTTGACGCTCACGGCCACCGGGGTGCCTCGCGCCGCTCGCCCGGCAGTACGGGAGCGGTTGTTGGCGAGGGTCGCGGCGCTGGGCGGCACCCTGGCCACCGATGCGCCGGACACGCTCCGCCTCCGGCTGCCACTCGTTCCGGAGCAGAGCAACGAAGAACAGAGCAACGAAGAACAGGGCGACGAAGAACAGGGCCACGAAGAGCGGGGCCACGAAGAGGGGGAGCGATGAGTCTCAGAGTGCTGGTCGTCGACGACCAGGGCGTCGTACGGGCGGGGTTCGCCGCCATGATCGACGCCGAGGAGGACATGACGGTCGTCGGCGAGGCCGCCGACGGCGCCGCCGCGGTACGCCTCGCCGAAGAACTGGCACCCGACGTGGTCGTCATGGACGTCCGGATGCCCGAACTGGACGGCATCGCCGCCACCCGGATCATCACCGGCCACCAGGACGCGCCCCGGGTCCTGGTGTTGACCACCTTCGACCTCGACTCGTACGTCTTCGACGCGCTGCGCGCGGGTGCCTCCGGATTCCTGCTCAAGGACGTGCATCCCGCCGAACTACTGCACGGCATCCGGGTGGTGGCCACGGGCGAGAGCGTGCTCGCCCCGTCCGCGACCCGGCGGCTCATTGGCCACTACGCGTCCGGGGCGGGCACCGGGACCCGTTCCGACACCGGCCCCCGCGAGCTGGACAGCCTGACCGGCAGCCAACGAAACGTCCTCACCCTGGTCGCGTCCGGGCTCAACAACTCGGAGATCGCCGAAGAACTCGGCATCACCGTCGGCACCGTGAAGTCCCACGTCAACGCGCTGCTGCGCAAACTCGGGCTGCGTGACCGCGTACAGGTCACGATCCTCGCGTACGACCTCGGCCTCGCCCGCCCGAACCCGCCGGGCGCCCACCTGTGAAGGCTCAGCGCCGCGCACGCGTCACGACCCGACCGGCCCGTCAGACTCGCGCAATGAATTTCACCTCGACCAGTAGCTCGGGGAAGGCCAGTCGAGGGATGCCGATCATTGTGCTTGCCACCTGGGGATCCGGCCGACCGTAGGCTTCTTTCCGCACCGGCCCCGCCGCAGCGTCACCCGCGTCGGCGTCGACCACGTAGAGGACTTCGTCGACGACGTCGTCCAGCGACGCGTCGAAACGCTTCAGCAATTCTGCCGCGTTGGCATAGCACTGGCGCAACTGCTCGCCCGTGTTGGAAAAGTCAGTGACCAGCCCGTCCTCATTCACCGGAGCGGGGGCTACGAGTTCCGTCCCGTCGTGTGCGACCTGGCCGGAGAGGTAAATGGTATCGCCGCGCTTTACCGCCTGAACGTACCCGTAGCTTTCTTCCCAGGGGACTCCGAAGCTTTCGACCTGGCCTGCGTCTGCCCTGCCCATATCGCTCCGATCGTAAAAAGTGAGTTCTGTAGGGACGATATGGGGCCAGGTCGAGGTGGAACAGAAGCAGCCGTGCCACTTTCAGCAAGGATCGTGCCGTAACCGCAGGCCAGGTTCGATGCCGCGACCGTGGGCTAGCCTGGAGAGAGGTGCGTGGGCAGTAGGGGGCAGGGAGACCAGGGGGGGCGAGTGACAGGGCGTCGCACCTCGATGTGGCCGCGGACATCAGGCCGACCCACTCGCTCTCAGATGTGGAGTACGCCGATATCGTCGTGGTCCCGGGCTACGAGAACCCGAGTCTCCCCATCCCGGAGGACTACCTGAAGGCAGTGCGGCTCGCGGGCGAGCGGGGCGCCCGGATGGTCGCCGTCTGCACGGGTGTTTTCGCGCTTGCGGCCACTGGAATGCTTGACGGGAAGACGGCTACGACGCACTGGCAGTACACCGACCAACTGCGGATGAGGTATCCCGGAGTCGAGGTCGCCGAGAACCGGCTGTTCGTCGAGGACGGTGCAGTTCTCACGTCTGCGGGCGCGGGCTCGGGAATCGACGCATGTCTCCACGTCATCCAGAGCGATTTCGGGACGACAGCCGCCGACGACGTGGCGAAGGACGTCGTCTTCTCCACTGCCCGCAGTGCGAACGAGCCGCAGTACGTGGACGGTTCGTCCCCTTCTAGCGCCGGCCTTCAGGCGACCCGGGAATGGGTGATCGAGAACATCGGATCCTCGATCACCGTGCAGCGGATGGCGGACCACAGCCGGCTCTCGCGGAGAACGTTCGACGGTGGACCACTTCTCGCCCGCGGCCGCCAGATCGGCCGTCCCGTTGGCCGCGTCGATCGCGTCGTTCACCGCCGTGCTGTTGAGCCGGGAGAAGTTGGAGGTGGTGGGGTAGGTGTAGCGGCCGTCGAAGGAGTCAGGCAGGAACGCCGATGCCAACGGGAGGCCGCTGATGTTCATCGGCAGTCGGGCCAGATGCGAAACGGGCGTGCCATACGAGCTGCCGCCTTACTGGGTGTACTGGTGGTGTGGGCGGCCGGCTGCTCGGACGGCGACGACGAAGCGCGTGGATCGTCGGCGCCACCGACCGTGTCGGCCCCGGCCACGATCGGGACCCCGTCGAGCAGCCCGTCCAAGCCGGCGTACTACGACAGCGACGACAACGTGCTGATGGCCAAGGGTGACTGCTACGGGCCCCCGAGGGGCGACGAGCAGGGTCATGCCGTGGAGATGCCCTGCGACGACCCCGACGCCATCGGCAAGGTCCTCAAGCGCGTCGAGAAGAAGACGACCGTGTACACCTACATCGACTGCTCCGACTCCACGGACGACGTGCTGGGCATCAGCGGCGATCCCGGCTGGGAGGTCGCGGGCTCGCGTGACTACCTCAAGTACGTGGCCGGTGTGGGCTATGCCTGCGTACGAAACCTCAAGGCCCCGCACTCCGGCGAACCGGGCCAAGGCGGCATGGAGATCCGCGTCGGTGACTGCCTGGAGGCTTCGGACACGGGTGACAAGTACGAGGAAGTCCCCTGCGACGGGGAGGTGTTGCCCGACGTCAAGGTCATCGGCGAACCGGACCTGGACAACAACTGTCCGCGCAAGGACGACACCCAGCTGACCGAGGAGTCCATCCTGAACGTGTCAGGGCTCGGCGGCGGTCCGGTGTACTGCGCGAGGGCATTCGCGGAGCTGTGAGGGGCGTGCGCACGGCGGGCGGCCCCCGGTGCCGCCCTTTGCGCGGTTCCGCGTAGGGTCGTCCAGCTTCTGTCGTACGAGTAGAGCGGCCGGTTCGTGGACCTGGGCATCATCGGGCAGGCAGTCGGACTGTTCGCCGTCACCAACATCGACGACATCCTGGTCCTGGCGCTGTTCTTCGCCCAGGGCGCCGGGCACCGCGGGTCCACCCGAAGGATCGTGCTGGGTCAGTACCTCGGATTCGCCGCGATCCTGGCCGTGGCCGTGGCCGCCGCGCTGGGTGCCACCTTCCTGCCCGAGCCGGTCGTCCCGTATCTCGGTCTCCTGCCCCTCGCCCTTGGCCTCAAGGCGGCCTGGCAGGCATGGGAACACCGTGGTGAGAACGGCGGCGACGAGGACCGGGCGCAGGCGGGCGGACCGACCTCCATGGCGGTGGCCGCCGTGACCTTCGCCAACGGCGGGGACAACATCGGCGTCTACGTTCCCGTGTTCGCCACCGCCGGCATCGGCGGGATGAGCGTGTACGCCGTGGTGTTCCTGATCCTGGTTGCCGTGTGGTGCTTCGCGGGCAGGTTCTTCGCCACCCGTCCGGTCCTCGCCAAGGTCCTCGCCCGCTGGGGCCACATCCTGCTGCCCGTCGTCCTCGTCGCCATCGGCCTGCTCATCCTCATCGAGGGTGGCGCCTTCGGGCTCTGACCTGGTCTGTCCGAGGACGGTTTCGGAGGCTCTGGTCCTCGGCGAGCGCCCGGAATCGGGCAACGGGAGTGCCGTCGAGGACCGAGTGGGAGAATCCCCTTCCTGGGGCCGCGCGCTACGGCCATGGGACGGTCGGTGCATCTCTCCGTCGGCGCCCGGGAGGACCGGAAGGAACCGTCAGCGTGATCGAGTGGGTGTTTCTCAGCGCCGGGGCAAGGCCCGTCCCCCGGCCGGTCGCGACCCCGCTGGTGTGGGCCGCGGCTTTCGGCGGTGCCCTGTTGCTGGTGGCCACCCTCAACACCCTTGTCGGTCCCGACCGGCCCGCGTTCGCGCTGGCGGCGCTGTCCCTGCTGGCCGCCCTGCTGGGCGGGCGCTCCCGCTTCACCGCGGCCCCTGGTACGGCCGCGCTGTGCTGGTTGTTCCTCAACGCCTTCGCCATCCCGCCCCTGGGCACCCTCAGCTGGGCCGGACACCGCGACACGTTCTGGCTCAGCTGCCTGCTCGCCGCGGCCCTCATCGGCACGGCGGTCGCCCGCCTCGCCCATGCCCGCGCCGCCTACCGCCGCATAACCGCGGGAGCCGCCCCTGCGGCGTGGGAACCGGGCGAGCGCCCGGAAGACGCCTGACCGTCACAGGGGGCACACGCGGGTCCGGGTACGGACCGCCCCAGGGTCGGGATTTGGTCGTGCGTGGCCCGTTCGCATGAAGCTCGCCTGTCCCGGGGTGTCAGAACCCTTTCCCCACCCCGTCCTTCTCCATCGTGAGCCCTGCCCGGGCTGGGGGATCCTGCGCAGAGCGCGTGCACGATTCCCACGCCCTCCGGCATCCGGACACCAAGTGCGAAGGGGTGTACCTGTGCAGACTGGCCGACGAGATGTGCTGCGTACCGGAGGAGCCGTCGCGGCCGCCGGGGCCGCGATCGCGCTGGGCGGCGGAAGCGGTCCGGTCTTCGCCTCCGCCCGCCGAACCGCCCTCGTCGGGGGAGCGGAGTCCGGCGCATGGCGCGAACTGGCCAGGAGCCTGAGCCCGGCCGCCCGGCTGTACCGACCGGGGCAGCCGGAGTACGCGGCCCGTGCGACGGCCGACAACCAGCGCTACGCGTACGTGCGTCCGGCCGGGGTGCTTGCCTGCGCGACGGAGAGCGACGTACAGACGGCCGTGCGGTGGTGCGCGAAACACGGAGTGCCGCTCGCTCCCCGCTCCGGCGGTCACAACTACGCCGGCTACTCCACCACCCCGGGCCTGGTGATCAGCCTGCGTGCGATGAATCAGGTCGTGCCGCGTAGGCATGAGCTGCGGCTGGGCGGCGGCGCCACCAACTCCGACGTGTACGCCGCCCGCGCCGCGAACCTGTACTTCCCCGGCGGCCGTTGCCCCGAGGTGGGCGTGGCGGGCCTGACCCTCGGCGGCGGCCTCGGTTTCAACGACCGCAAGTGGGGCCTGACTTGCGACCGGCTGACAGAGACCCGTCTCGTACTGGCCGACGGCAGCCTTGTCCGCGCGGCCGAGGACGAGAACCCGGACCTGTTCTGGGCCTGCCGCGGCGGAGCGGGCGGCAACTTCGGCATCAACACCGCGTTCACCTTCGCCGCCGTACCCGTGGGCAGGCTGCGCGCCACCGTCTTCCACCTCACCTACCCCCTGCACGCGGCCGTCGATGTGCTGGAGGAGCTGCGGGACATCCTGGACACCGACCGGGACAACGACTTCGACGTACGCATCGGCTTCAAGCACGCCGGCGACGGCACGGCCACCCTCGCGCTGCTCGGACAGCGACTCGGCGACGAGGACGGACTGCTCCGCCGGTTCGCACCCCTGCTGCGCCTGCGCCCTGCCCAGGCGGTCGTCCAGGAACGCGGCTTCTGGTCCGCGCAGGACTTCCTGATGGAGACCCCCGGGCCGAAAGAGGCCTACGCCTCCAAGTCCCTCGTCCCCGACCAGTGGCCCGGCCCTGACACCGTGGCGGCCATCGCCGACCGGACCCGCAACTGGCGCCCGGGACCGGGCCGCGGCACCGGATACGTGACCCTGTTCGCCATGGGCGGCGACACCGCGACACGACGACCGGACGAAACGGCCTACCCCCACCGGGAAGCCGCCTTCGTCATCGACATCGGCACCCACTGGAAGCCGGGCGCCCCGCCCGCCCAGGTGCGCGGCCTGCTGGAACAGACCTGCGCCGCCCACCACATGCTGCGCCGTCACCTGAACACCGACGCCGCCTACGTCAACTTCCCCGACCCGGACCTGCACGACTGGCGGCACGCCTACTACGGCGCCAACTACGACCGCCTGGTCGACGTCAAGCGCCGGTGCGACCCCACCGCCCTGTTCCGCTACCGGCAGGCCGTCGGCCGTCCACAGCCCTGAGCGTGGGCCCTTACGGCGTGAGGTAGGTGTGGAAGACGTTCGCGGGGTCGTACGTGGCCTTGAGGGCCTGTAGCCGCTCCCAGTCCTCCGGGGCGTACGACCGCCGAGCGCGGGAGGCGTCGGCGGTGAGGTCGGCCTCGGCGATGTAGTGGCCGGTCCCGTACGGCTCGACGGCGCGCATGGTGTCCCGGAGCCAGCGGGTGTTGGCGCTGTCCGCCGCCGGGTCGTCCCAGATCGCGAAGGGGGCGACATAGGTCTCGCCCAGGACCGAGAAGGCCATGTCGTCGGAGAGGGAGCGGTCCCGGGAGGCGGGCCACAGGGGAGCGAGGATGAGCGACTGCTCGGAGGGGGCCTTCGCGAGCGCGGCGGCGAGGATCGGCAGCAGGGTCTCGTACCCGGTGTCCGACCACAGGGTGTCCACCGCGTTGCGGTGCGCTCGGGGCCAGAAGCCGGACGAGGTGCCGTACAGGTCCTCGAACGTCCTCGGCTTATCCGTCTGTTGGAACAGGGCGCGTTCGGCGAACGGGCAGGCCCGCAGCGGGTCCAGGCAGCGGACGGCCTCGTCGCGCGTGCGGGCGAAGGCGGCGCCGGTGAAGCTGATCACCTTGGGCCTCGGCGAAACCGCCGTGATGTCCGCGGAGGCGGTCGAGAGCATGAAGGACGCCTCGACGTTCGCCGGAAGGAGCTGGGCTGCTTCGGTGGCCCAGCGGGTGACCCTCTCGACCTCGGTCAGGGGGAAGGTGTACGTGGTCTCGGCGACCGCCGCCGGAAGGTCGTGCAGTGTCAGGTGGAAGCGGGTGGCGACCGCGAAGAAGCCGGGGCCCGCGCCGCGCGCGGCCCAGAAGAGGTCGGGGTTCTCGCTTCGGCTGCAGGTGAGGGCCTCGCCGTCCGCCGTGACCACCTCGACCGCCTGCACGCCGGCGGCAGCCGGACCGTGCAGGCCGGAGTTCCAGCCGAGGCCACCGCTGAGGAGGTAGCCGCTCAGGGCGACGGGCCCGCAGTGTCCGGCCGGGAAGGCGAGGCCGTGCGGGGCGAGCGCGGCGACGAACTCGCGGCCGGTGAGCGCGGGTTGCACGGTCGCGGTGCGCGCGGCCGGATCGATCTCACAGGCGTTGAGCGCGGAGAGGTCGATGAGCATGCCGCCGTCGCGCAGCGGGGAGCCGCACCAGCTGTGCCCATGGGAGCGAATGGCGACGCGGAGACCTTCGGAGCGGGCCAGCCGGACGGCGGCCCGGACGTCGCTGTCCGAGGCGACCCGGACGATGAGGTCCGGAAAGCGCTCCGGCTTGAGGCTGTTCCACAGCATGGCCGACCAGGTGCTGTCGTAGGCGGCGTCGCCCCGCCGGACGACCTCCCCTTCGATCACTTTGCCGACTCCGCCAACTCCGCTCATGGTGCGCTCCTCAGCCGGTGGTCAGTCGGTGGTGGTCAGTCCGAAAATCAGGATGCACAGCCCCCAGCACAGCATCACGAGGGCCGCCCCCGCCACATGGGTCCGTACGGAACGCGCCCTGCTGGGCGCCAGCCAGAAGGCGAGAACCCGGTTCACCAAGGGCATCAGCAGCCAGGTCAGGATGGAGACGCTCAGCATGTTTCCGATGAACAGGCCGATATAGCCGGGCAGTCCGATGTCGTCCAGCTCGAAACCGACCGTCAGATTCAGGACCATCACGGTGGGATACAGCGCCAGCACAACGGTCATGGCCTGTTTCCAGCTGGGCGGGACCGCCTCGTCCGCGCCTTCCCCGAAGCGGAACCAGCCGCTGAACGCCGACTCCACCTTGCGCACGTCGTAGGAGTAGAAGTAGTCCCGGCCCTCTTCGAGGAGCTTTTCGCGGGCGCCGGACGCGAGCCATTCGTCGAGGTGTTCGTGGGTGTCGAATCTGAATACGACGACCCAGTTGTCCTGGATCCCCTCGACCGGCTTGAACAACTCGGTCCCCATGAAACCCGGGTACTTCTCCTGGGCCTTGAGGGCCTTGTCCTGCCACCGCATGAAGTCCTCTTCGCGGCCGGGCCGCACCTCGTGGGAGATGACCGCCGTGACGGCTTCCTCGTCCGGGGGCGGTGGCGTGCCGCCGACCAGGACCTCCTGGGTCGGTGTCCCGTCGAACAACGGACGTCCCTGGGCAAGCAGTTCCTGTCGCTCGCCGGACTCCAGCCAGGCGGTCAGCAGGTCGACACGGGAGAAGCGGAAGACCACCACCCATTCCCGCTCTTCACCGGCGCCCGGGGGATACATTTCCGTCCCCTCGAATCCGTCGAATGCGCGCACGGCGTGGTTGGTCCGCTCCTGCCATCGCTCATAGTCGTCGGCGCGGCCTTCCCGCACCTTCTGGGAGGTCACAACGGTCGCACCGTCGCCGGTCGGGGCACGGATTGCACTGACACCCATACGGAGTAGTCTAATTCCGAGGGGAGTTATCGGGCAATCGGGGCAATTTTCCTTGGTGGTGCCGAGCGGAGGTCCGACATGAGTCACAAGGAGTTTCTGACCGAAGCGGTACGGTTGGCGACCGAATCCGTCGAGGAGGGCTGGGGCGGTCCGTTCGGTGCCGTGATCACCCGGGACGACGAAATCGTGGCCCGGGGTCAGAACCGCGTTCTGCTCACCGGCGACCCCACCGCGCACGCCGAAGTCGAGACCATACGCAAGGCCGTGCAGCGCCTGAATCCCGAGGCTCCCTCGATATCGCCGGAACACCAGAACGAGAGCACGCTCGAATACGTGCCGCGCCCCGAAGGGTCCCCCGACCCGGTCCCGGAGCGGGCCCGGATGCTCAAGGGCTGCTCGATCTACATCAGCGGCGCCCCCTGCCCGATGTGCATGAGCGCCATCTACTGGTCGCGGATCGACAACGTCTACTACAGCTGCGATCTGAAGGCCACACGCGAAATCGGCTTCGACGACGCCTTCCAGTACGAGGACTTCCAGAAGCCCCTCGACCAGCGCCGCATCCACGTAGAACAAATCCACCCCGAACTCGGCGCCCAGGCCTACGAATCCTGGTCCCACAAGCCGGACCGGCATCCCTACTGAAGCGGCGTCCTTGACCGAAGCACTGAAGCGGCGTCCTTGACCGAAGCGGCTTCCTTGACGAAGTTGCGGATGGGATCAGCTGTCGCTTGGACGCGTCCCGGCAGTGGCCTCCATCCGGTAGGCCCGCGGCGCCACGCCCACCGCCCGCTTGAAGGCGTTGCTGAAGGCGCTTTCGGAGGTGTAGCCGACGGAGCGGGCGAGGGTCGCGACCGGGGCGGTGTCCTGTCTCAGGGCCCGGGCGGCCAGGCTCATGCGCCAGTTGAGCAGGTAGGTCAGGGGCGGTACGCCGGCCGCCTCCTTGAACCGTACGGCGAACGTGGTGCGGGACATCGCCGCAGCCCGGGCGAGTTCCTCCAGCTGCCAGGGATGGGCCGGGTCGCCGTGCATCAGGCGCAGTGCCGGGGCGAGCCGTTCGTCGGCCAGGGCGCGCAGCCAGCCGGGCGGCAGCCCTTCCGAGTCGGTCAGGCAGATCCGCAGCACCTGCACGAACATCAGCTGCGCGAGCTGGGCCGAGACGAACTCGACACCGGCCCGGCGCGTCTTCATCTCCGCCGCCAACTGCCCGATGAGCCACCGCAGTACGCCGGCCTCGGGCGAGTCGGCCCGTACGTGGACGAGTTCCGGCAGCGCCCGGCGCAGCAGGTCGCCGCGGTCCCGGCTCAGGTCGATGTGCCCGGACACGCACTCCACGTCCACGGCCTCTCCCTGGCCGAGCCGTCCCATCCGGGACACCTGGTCCATGACGACGTCATCGGAGTTCGTCGGCTCGACGCCGGGCCGGTTGCACAACGTGTACGGCTGCACGCCGTCGGAGACCACGACGTCCCCTTCGGCGAGCCGCACGGGTTCGCCGCCCGCCTCGCGGACCAGCAGGCAGCTGCCCCGCAGTACGGCGTTCACTTTGAGCCGGTTGCGTCCGCGCAGCTCGATGGCCCAGTCCCCGCCGGCCGTGAAGCCGCCGGAGAACACGCTGCGGGCGTCGGCGACGGCCAGGGCGTCGGACAACGGGTCTGCGGTCATACTCGAACTATCACGCAAGTAATGCGGATTCTCAAGCATTCATCGTACGGATCCGTCGACCTACGGTGGTCTGGACAGCTCGTCCTGAGGCTTGAGGAGAGGCCAGACATGACCACCACACAGCACCCCCTGGGTTCCGGCTTCGGCGCCGCGTCGACCGCCGAGGAGGTGATCAAGGGGATCGACCTGACCGGCAAGGTCGCGATCGTCACCGGCGGCTACTCCGGCATCGGGCTGGAGACCGCCCGCGTCCTGCGCGCCGCGGGTGCCGAGGTCGTCGTACCGGCGCGGGACGTGGAGCGGGCCGGGACGGCACTCAAGGACGTGTCCGGAGCCGAGGTGGAGCACCTGGACCTGCTGGACCCGGCGTCCATCGACACCTTCGCGGAGAAGTTCCTGGCGTCAGGGCGTCCACTGCACCTCCTGGTCAACAGCGCCGGGATCATGGCGACCCCGCCGGCGCGGGACGCGCGCGGATACGAGGGGCAGTTCGCCACCAACCACCTGGGGCACTTCCAGTTGACCACCCGGCTGTGGCCCGCGCTGGTCGCGGCGAAGGGTGCGCGGGTCGTGGTGCTGTCATCGCGCGGAATCCGCTTCGCCGGTGTCGACTTCGACGACCTGCACTTCGAGCACCGGACCTACGAGCCCTTCCTGGCCTACGGCCAGTCGAAGACGGCCAACGCCCTGTTCGCGGTGGAGGTGGACCGGCGCGGTCAGGCGCAGGGCATCCGGGCGTTCGCCGTGCACCCGGGGCTCATCGTCGACACGGGCCTGGTCAAGCACCTCGACCCGGCGGCACTCCAGGCCGCGGGCGCCCTGGACAGCGAGGGCAGGCCCGTCCGTGACCTCGAGCGTCAGATGAAGACCGTGCAGCAGGGTGCGGCCACCAGCGTCTGGTGCGCGACCAGCCCGCAGCTCGACGGTCTCGGCGGGGTCTACTGCGAGAACGTCGACATCAGCCCGCTGGTGACCCCCGGGAACGAGGCCGCCTGGGCCGGCGGGGACGGCCCGGGCGTGCTGCCCCGCGCCGTGGACCCGGAGGCGGCCGCCCGCCTCTGGGAGGTCAGCGAACGGCTCACGGCCTGACTGCCGAGTCGGTGCGGGCAGGCTCGACGGCGTCTAGGTCCAGGTCGCGGGTGACCGCGACGCCGGGCCTCGATCCGTTGCGGGCTGCTCGCATCGACGGGGGCGGAGGTGTCACCCGGCCGCCATGCCCCACCCGGGCGCTGCTCTGCAGCGCGGGGAGCCGACTGTGCTCCGTGGTCGAACAGCGGACTCTGTTTCGCGCTGTTCCTCCGGCCGCTCCGGGAGGCGATGGTGACGCCGCATCATGCTTTCGTACTGACGAACGTCATGGCCAAGTGATGACACCACGCCCTGTCCGGTGAGTGTGAAGGCGGGTGAGGTGGATGCATGACCTCGATGCGCAGAACCTTGTCCCTCGCCCTCGCCGCAACCGCCGTGGTGGCGACCGCGGTAGCGGTGACCGCGATTCCGCAAGAGTCGGTGGCGACGACGCCGGACACCGTGGGGTGGGGCCCGTGCTCGGAGAGGAAGGCCGCTTCACCGGCCGCTACACCCCGTCTGGAGTGCTCGACACTCGAAGTCCCGCTGGACTACGGCAATCCCGACGGCCGGCAACTAGAGATCGCGATCTCCCGGCTGGCGAGCAGTGAACCCTCGAAGCGCCGCGGCGTGCTGCTGACCAATCCAGGCGGCCCCGGCATCTCAGGACTCGGCTACCCGGCCGTTCTCGCCGCCTCGGGGCTGCCGCAGAAGGTGCTGGACTCCTACGACGTGATCGGCTTCGATCCACGCGGCACCGGCCGCAGCACGCCGGTGACCTGTGACCTGACGCCGGCACAGCGGAACCGCGGCAACTTGCCGCCGTACGCGCACACCGCGGCCGATGTCGCGCGGGCGGCGGGGAACGCGCGGACCATCGCCAAGCAGTGCGCTGCCTCGAAGACGGGATCGATGCTGCCGCACACCACCACCGCGAACACCGCCCGCGACTTGGACCGCGTCCGGGAGGCACTGGGCGAGCCGAAGCTCTCGTACCTCGGTGGGTCCTACGGCTCCTACCTCGGTGCGGTGTACACGACGCTGTTCCCGGGGCGCAGCGACCGGATCGTGCTCGACAGCAACCTGGGCCCCGGCGGTTACGACGTCACGGCCATGCGGTCGCTCGCCCGTGGAATGGAGGACCGGTTCCCGGACTTCGCGGCGTTCGCGGCCGCGCGCCCCGAGTACGGTCTGGGCACGACGCCGGAGCAGGTGACCGCGAAGTTCTTCGAGCTCGCGAAGCGGTTGGAGGCGAAGCCGGTCCGGGGCATCGACGGGACGCTGTTCCGCGGAATCACCTTCGACCGCCTCTACAGCGATGCGTCCATGCCCCTGTTGGCCGAGATGTGGCAGGCACTCGACAAGGATCGGCCCCTGCCGCCCGACACCCCGCCGTCGATGGACGACATGGAAAACTTCATGGCCGCTCGTTTCTATGTGATCTGTGGTGATTCGCGCTGGCCGGGGACGGTCCGGGAGTATCAGCGCGATGTCGCGGTCGACCGGCTGAGGTACCCGATGCTGGGCGGGTCCGCGGCAAGCATCGGACCGTGCGCCTTCTGGCCGGACGAGCGGGGCGAGCCGCCGGTGCGCATCGGTGACCGGGGTCCGTCGAACGTGCTCATGGTGCAGAACGAACGCGACCCGGGAACGCCGCTGGCCGGCGCCCGGAAGCTGCGGCAGGCGTTCGGGAAGCGGGCCACGCTGGTGACGGCCGACCAGGGCGGGCACGGTGTCTATCCGTTCGGCCGCAACACGTGCGCGAACGACGTGGTGACGGCGTTCCTGACCACCGGGCACCGCCCGTCGCAGGACCTCGCCTGCGCGGCGGAGCCCAGCAAGTAACGGGAGCGAAGGCATGCTCAAGGAGTGGCGGCATCGTCGCGCAGTACAGCGGGTCAAGCCCGGGGACGGGCGGTCGTTGAAGCATTTCCGCTGGTGGCAGGTGCTTACCCGTGCACTGTTCCATCTTCGGCTGATGGACGACGACGGTCGGCAGGCGGTCTATGCCGTCGACGTCAGGCATCAGAACTACTCGTCCTCGTCCGGCCGGGTCACAGCCCACCTGTACCTCGATGGCAGGCATCACGTCGAGTCCACAGTTCCTGCCGTCTTCCCCGTCCAGGGCGGCACTGTAGAAGTCAGGACGAGCGGCTTCGGGCTCAAGCGCTGCCACTACGTCACTGCCGAGGGGGCCGAGTTCCAGCTCACCCCGGACCCCGCCTCCGCCGAGGATGGCGTCCCGCCGAGTGGTGTAGCAGATCAAGCTGACGGAATCACCAGGTCGCGGCCCGAATCGCCCTCGTC